>JANLWJ010000003.1:0-5151 GCA_031364455.1 Actinomycetes bacterium
CTGTTCGTCGAGTGTGGTCGGCCGGTGGTGAGTTCGCCGTTGTGGGGTCTGGGGAAAAGTGTCGGTGACTTGTCAGTGGTGGGTGGCAGGGTGTCGTGTATGGACTCCTCCGCTGCCAGCATCGTTGAGCAGGTCGATGGCCTGCTCGACGCTGCACCGCCGGCCGCGCGGTTAGGTGACGACCAGTTGCGTGACCGGGTAGTCGAGTGTGAGCAGTCGATGCTGATGATGCAGGCGATCCAAGCCGAAGCCATGGTGGAGATGGGACGACGCGCCCGCGCTGCTGATCAGGCTGAAGTGGCCGAACGCGGTGAGCCGATGTGGTCGCAGCAGTGCTTCGAGACGTATGTTCCTGATGAGATCGGTGTCCTGCTGGGCTGTACGAAGGTCGCAGCGGCAGCCCGGTATGACACCGCGTGCCGCGCCGCCGAGCTACCGGTGGTGGCGGCGGCGTGGCGGGCCGGCCGGATCGATGCGCGCAAGGTCGGCGTGATCGCCGAACAGGTCAGCTACCTCGATCCCAGTACGGCCGACACCGTTGCCGCTGACGCTGCTGAGTACGCCGCGCACAGGACTGCGCCACAGCTGCGGGAGTGGCTACGCCGCCGGGTCATCGCGGCGAACCCGGATGCTGCTGAGGAACGCCGCCAACGCGCCATGGCCGACCGCAGGGTCGTCATCACACCCGGTGACGATGGGATGGCCGAGCTGTGGGCGTTGCTGCCAGGGGTGCAGGCCCGGCAGATCCAACAAACCCTGACCACCGCTGCCCACCAGATGGGCGAAGTCGATGCCCGCAGCATGGATCAACGCCGCACCGACAACCTGGTCGACCTGCTCCTCGGCAGAGCGGAGCCCCCGGCGGTGAGCCTGCAGGTGATCGTCTCCGCCGACACGATCACCGGTGCGTCTCAGGAGTCCGGGTGGGTGCCTGGTCTCGGACCAGTCACCGCCACCGAAGTGGAAGAGCTGACCGGATGTGACAGCACCGGCCACAGGCTTGGATCCCATGTGAGCGTGCGGCGGCTGGTGACCGACCCGGTCACCGGGGTCCTGACCGATGTGGACCAAAAGCGCTACCGGCCGTCGGCGGCGCTGGACCGCGCTGTCCGCGCTAGGGATGTGACCTGCCGGTTCCCCGGCTGCCGACGCTCCGCCGACAGCGCCGGCACCGACCTCGACCACACCGTGCCCTGGCCGCAAGGCCCCACATCGGCAGCCAACCTCGCCGCCCTCTGCCGGCGCCACCACCGCCTCAAGCACACCGCGGGATGGAACGTCACCCTCGGCCCCACCGGCACCATGACCTGGACCACCCCCACCGGACGCCAGTACCAAACAGAGCCACGGCACTACACCGACCCCGACCCACCACCGGACGGATAGTCAATCGTTCTTCACACGGGGGAGTCTCGATGACTGTGCGCCTTGGCGCACCGGTCAGATCGCGGACGGCCTCAGGAGCAGGGGCCGGTACTGACCAGCTGCTCGGCCGAGAGCCCCTCGGCCACTGCAGACGCCACCTGAGGGGAGGTCATGGCGTAGCCGGTGTCGTCCTGGTCCAGCGACGCCGCGAAGACCACCCCGACGACCTCGCCATCCTTGTTCACCACAGGGCCACCGGAGTTACCCGGCCGCACATCTGCGCGCAACGACAAGACCTCGCGAACGACGGTTCCTTCACCATAGATGTCGTTGCCGGGCGCAACCAGCTCGTCGCGGACGCGCGCCGGAGTCGCCTCCAGGCCACCATTTTCCGGATAGCCGATGACCACAACGTTGTCTCCGCGAGCGGCCGAGTCGGAGAACTTCAGCGGACGCACCGTGAGCTCGGGGGCGTCGATCACCGCGAGGTCCATGTCTGGGTCGAAGTAGACAACATTTCCGTCGACGGCGCTGCCATCTTCGGTGACGACCTGAACACTCTTCACCCCAGCCACGACATGAGCGTTGGTGAGGACGCGTCCGGGGGCGAATGCGAACCCAGAACCCTCCAGGCCTGCATTGCAGGAGGGCGCCTGCCCGAGAATCTTTACCGTCTGCGCGGCGGCCAGGACGACGGCTTCGTTGCGGAGGATCGCCGAGTCGGGCGCCCCGATCGTCTTGATCGGTTCTGGACCAAGCCCTGCGAAGACCGTGGGGAACCCGGTCTGGTCGTACATCGACTCGATCTGTCCCGTGACGGCGTACGCCTCGAACGGCATCAGCGAGTCAAAGGCACCAATCACCTGCGACTGACGGACGTCGCGAGCCAGCGAGCTCGAGTTGCCCGTGGCGTAGACCCCCGCGAGGAACCAGGCGACCAGCAGCATGGTGAAGACAGAGAGAGCAGCTCCACCGATGTCGTTGAGCTTGACCATCGGACCCCAGGTGACCGCTCCCTGCAGACGTCGTCCGACCATGCCAACCAGCACCTGACCGAGTGCAGCGAAGATGAAGACGACCGCCAACGCCGTTAGCGCCTTGGGCAGCCCATCCGCCCATGAGTCGACAAGCTTCGGCGCGAGCCAAAGCCCGACGGCAGCGCCGGTCAGGAAGCCGACCAGCGACAGGAGTCCGTAGACCAGTCCGCGGCGCCACCCGGTGATGGCGAAGAGGAGCGCAGCAACGAGCAGCACGATGTCGATGACGCTCATGCGATGCCTCCTCCTTCAGGTGGTCGATCAGGGACGGTCGGGGTCATCAGGCAGCGGAACCAGCCGCGAGCCTGGGCTCCACGGCTGTTCCCACCCCCCTAAGTGAATCAGCCGATCGACCAAACCCCCGGTAAAGCCCCACACAAGAAGGCTACGAACTTCGAAAGCCGGCCCGACGAATCCGCTGGGGTGACGCACCTGGCAGCGCCGCTTCGGATCGGCCAGCTCGGCGATCGGCACCCGATGCACCGATGCGACCTCGGCTGGGTCCTTGGCGAACACCGGTGTCGGACGCTGCCACCAGCCGAGCACTGGCGTCACCACGAAACCGCTAGGGGGAATGAACAGGTCAGGTAGCACTGCGACGACCTCAACTCCGCTCGGGTCGAGACCGGTCTCCTCCTCCGCCTCGCGCATAGCGGTAGCAACTGCGTCGACATCAGTGGGGTCGACGCGACCGCCGGGGAACGCCGGCTGCCCAGCGTGCGAACGCATGTCATGGGCGCGCTCGATGAGGAGGACGTCCGGTTCACCATCTTGCTCACCGAGCAGTACAAGAACGGCAGAGCGGTGCTCGGCATCGGGTGGGGCGGGGAATCGAGTCAGGTCTTCGACGGAGACGGAACTGACGGCAGCGACCAGCGCCGCCATCCAACCTGGTGCGGTCACGGCAAGTCGACCTTGAGGTGCGTCTTGACCAGCTCACGCATCTGGTCGTATGACGTGAAGGCTCCTGGCCACACGAAGACGACCTCGCCCTCCTTCGAGACGAAGAGCGTTGTTGGCTTTGTGACAATCTTGATTTCGCGCGCCAGCTCGTTGGCCGGGTCGTAGACCGACGGGAAAGTGACGTCGAGCTCATCGAGGAGGGCACCCGCTGACTCTGCCCTGTCTTCTGCATCCACTCCGAGAACATCGAGCTCGCCACTGTCATGCGCCTGCTGGAGCCACGGAAGCTCGTCGCGGCACGGCCCGCACCAGCTGGCCCAGACGTTCACCAGCCGGGGACGCCCCGTGAGACCGGCGAGCTGCACTCCCTCGCCGGGACCAAGGCAAGGCAGCACGATCTCCGGTAGCCCGTCACCACGTCCGACCGGCTCACCCGACTCGGGGCACGGCTCGATCGAGTCGACGGACCCTGCGCCGCCCGAGGGGAGTGTCACCGATGCATCCGCGCTCGGCTGCACTCGTTCACCCGCCCCCTCATCAGCGGTGCAACCGGAGAGCGCCGTAGCGGCCAGCACGCAGAACACCACGAGGTGCCCCGCCCAGCACCGCGCTCTCATGGCGCGTCCTTGACGAGCTTGGCTGCCGCGGCCGGGTCGGTTGGCCCTTCCCCATAGGCGGGGCAGAGGCGGGCGATGGGGCACGCTCCGCAGGCGGGCTTGCGCGCGTGACAGCGGCGTCGGCCGTGCCAGATCAACCGATGCGAGAGCATCGTCCACTCCTTTCGGGGGAAGAGCGCCCCAACCTCGGCCTCGACCTTGTCGGGGTCGGTCTGGTCCGTCCAACCGAACCTGCGCACCAGGCGTCCGAAGTGGGTGTCGACAGTGATCCCTGGGACGTCGAACGCGTTACCGAGGACGACGTTTGCGGTCTTGCGCCCCACCCCCGGCAGGGTGACCAGGTTCTTCAGCCTTCCTGGCACCTCGCCGTCGAACCTGTCACAGAGTTGCTGGCCCAGCGAAAGGATCGAACTCGTCTTGGCCCGGAAGAAGCCTGTCGAACGGATGATTTCCTCAAGCTCGGAACGGTCGGCTGACGCGTACGCCTCCGCATCCGGGTACTTGCCGAACAGCGTCGGCGTCACCAAGTTCACCCGCTTGTCCGTGCACTGGGCCGACAAGATCGTCGCCACCAGCAGCTCAAGGGGTGTGGCGAAGTCGAGCTCGCAATGGGCATCGGGGTAGAGCTCGGCAAGCTCTCTGTTGATCTTCCGTGCTCGCCGGACGCGGCCTGATGGCGTCTCAGCGGCCCAACGGGCAGCTGAACGGCGAATCCGGGGGGTTGTCACCCGTCAAGCCTAGGCGCGGGCGTTCACCTCCACCGTACGGGTGACGCTTACTCAAGGGTTCTGGTAAGTCCGACGATCTCGACCATGACGAAGTCGGGGATTGTGAGAGGACCAGATGACCACGCGGTCGAAGGAACGCACGACGCGAGCGGCGGCCCGAGAGGTCCCGCAGCGCAGTGAGGAGTTTGCCCATCTCTCACTTCGCGCGCTCCGCGAGCAGCGGCGCACCCTGGGGAACGAGGAGAACCGGGTCTCGTACTGGCGTCGCCTGATTCAGGCGCGGATGGACCTCATCGAACTTCAGGGCGGCGACGACAGCGTCCGACTGGGCCGACTGCGCATGGCGCTTGCCGAGACCCGCGTCGGCAGCGGCCGCGGCGCCTTGGTCGACATCATGCCCGTCGACGACGTACCGCCGCTGCCTGACCTCGCCGGCCTGTGGGCCCGCGAGGCCGACCCGGACGACCCCGAATCGGTGGAGACGCTCAAGCGCGATCTCGC
>JANLWJ010000005.1:0-5500 GCA_031364455.1 Actinomycetes bacterium
GCTACGACGATCGATAGCCACGCCGCAAGCCGCCTTTTCACTGAATGGCCATTCAGTGAACTGCTACGCTGGCCACTCTCAGGCACTGTCGAAGGAGTCCCCGTGACCGCCGTGACCCGCGTGGAACGTGTCGAACGTGTCGAACGCCACACCCTGCCAGGACGTGACTACCGCGACCCGGAGATCTTCGAGCTCGAACGACAACGCATCTTCTTGAGCTCGTGGTTCTGCGCCGGGCGCGCGGAGCAGGCTCCCAGCCCCGGTGACTGGTTCATCGTCGACGTCGTGGGCGAGAGCGTGATGGTGCTCCGCGGTGACGACGGCGAACTCCGGGCCTTCTACAACGTCTGCCGACACCGTGGTGCGCGGCTTCGAGACGAGCCGAGCGGTAACGACAAGGGCACGATCATGTGCCCCTATCACGCGTGGTGCTACAGCCTCAAAGGTGACCTCGTCGTCACGCCAAAGGTCGATGAGGACGAGCTCGACCGCAGCAAGCTGTCGCTCTGGCCGGTGCATCTGGACCAGTGGCAGGGCTTCGTCTTCGTTAACTTGACCAAGGGCAGGCCACGGCCGCTACGCGAGACGATCGGTGCGGCGTACGACGACATGCTCAGCTTCGAGCGCTTCGAGATGGATGCACTGCGTATCGGTGCATCGGCGGAGTGGATGGTCGAGGCGAACTGGAAGATCATCATCGAGAACTACAACGAGTGCCTGCACTGTCCGACGGTGCATCCAGAGCTCGTCGACGTGATTCCGGCCTACCGCAAGGGCTGGGTCTTCGAGGAGGGACGCGACGACGGAGGAGTCACACTGGCCGGCGGGTCGACGTACGCGCCGGGAGCGTCACCGTTGCCGGTGCTGCCGGCGATGAACGAGCTCGACGCGCGTTCGGTGTATGGCGGAACGATCTTCCCGAACATCATGATCGACACCTCTGGGACGGCGATCATCGTCACCCAACTCTTCCCACTCGGGCCGGGGCGTACGCGTCAGGTGGCGTGGTACCTGTTCCACCCCGACACGATCAACTCCTCCGACTTCGATCCGAGCGGTCTGGTGGAGTTCGGTGAGCTGGTCGGCGGCCAGGACAACGCCATCTGCGAGCGTGTGCAGCTCGGCGTCAGCTCTCAAGCGTTCGAACACGGCGTGTATCCCGAGAAGGACAAGTACGTCTACGCCTTCAACCAGCGCTATCTGCAGGAGCGCGACGGCGGCTGACGGGGTGACAGGGTCGTCTTCCGCCCTGAACGGATCACCGGTGGTCGCTGGAGGTGTTTGCCTGGTGACGCTGAGGTGACCCTGAGGTGACGGTGCGGCGCGCCGCTGAGGTGTTGCGGCGCCAGGGGCCTGAAGTGCGCTGGATCTGGGGGTTGCCAGAGTTGGAGTGATGGGTGAGGGTCGAACATACGTTCGAGAATGGTCTTTGGGGATCTCCATTTGGGAGCTCTGCTAGCGAGAGGCCCGGTGACGGTTCGGCGCCGCTGATGCGGAAGACCGGACCAGTTGATGAGAGTCGTTGTGGCTGTTCTGCTCGGTGAGCAGGAAGGCACAGAGTCTCTCCCTCGGTGAAAGCGTCGGTTGTCGACGCAGTTCGGGCAACCGCTCACCGACTCGAGGGATACCTGATGGGCCACGTCCGCGCCGATGGATCCGGTGACCAACCACCGGAGCCGGTCTGGTCTGTGCCTGGGCAACGTCCGGCGTCGGCTCTGTCCGGCGCGGGGCCAGCAGGCCTGCTGCCGCGCGTTGCCGAGCTCTTCGCCACGTTCGTCACCGACGCTGAGCATGTATCGCCGGCGGGGCAGGTGGTCGCGATGCGTCAGCTGATCGACCGGTGTGAGGCTCTCTGGCTCGGTGCGGCCGCCGACCTGGACAGTTCAGGTGCCATCGCTGATGCCGGGTTCGGTTCGCTGGCATCGTGGCTTAGGCACACCTGCCGGTTAGCGCCGGGTGAGGCGTCTGGGCGGGCGAAGGCGGCCACCGCTGTCACTAGTGAGCTTGGAGCGACAGCGGAGGCGATGCTGACAGGCACTGTGACCTGGCGGCACGCGCTGGTGATCGACCAGGCACTGGCCAACATTCCGGTCGAGCACCGCGCAGACGCCGAGCGCTCGCTTGTCGAGCATGCGAGCTCTCTTGATCCTGGTCAGCTTCGTCGGGTGGGGGACCGGTTGGTGCACTGCTTCGACCGGCAGCGCGCCGATGAGGCAGCGATCCGCAAGCTCGACCGGCGAGGTCTGTCGGTGGCCGAGACAATGGACGGGATGGTGTCGGTCAACGGCCTGCTCGACCCGCTGACCGGTGCGTTGCTGATGACGGCGTTGGACACCAAACTGCGTCCTGCTTCTGGTGCCGGGCACGGCGCTGACCACGGTGATGGGCACCGTGATGGGCCCGGTCGCGGAGAAAGCGACACGACCGGGGGTGCTGCTGAAGGTGACGAGGTGCGCACCTGGCCGCAGCGTCGCGCCGACGCCCTCGCAGAGATCTGCCAGGAGTGGCTGCAAGACACCAACGAGGCCGTCGTTGGCGGGGTGCGTCCGCACCTTTCGGTGATCGTCGACAACGCGACTCTGGCAGCGCGGGCCGGGGATGGCTCAGCAGTGGGGACCGAGCCGGCGCAGCTGGCCTGGGTCGGGCCCATCACCGCGACCGAGGCACAGATGGTCGGGTGTGACTCCACCGTCTCGCGGATCGTGATGGACGGACCGTCGCAGATTCTCGACGTCGGTCGGGCTACCCGCACGATTTCTCCGGCGCTGCGCCGCGCCGTTGCGGCACGCGACCGTACCTGCGTCGGTCCCGGCTGCCACCGCCCGCCCGAACACTGCGACGTGCACCACATCATCTTCTGGGAGCACGGTGGCCAAACGTCGCTTGACAACACGGTGCTCCTCTGCCGCCGACACCACGGAATGGTCCACCTCAAACAGTGGCGCATCGTCATCGAACCCGACGGCACTCGAAGACTCAACCCGCCATTGTGAGGATGGCGGCGGTGAGAACGATTCGGCGCGGGCGGTACCGGGACGACTTCAGGCCGTGCGAGCGCCGGTTGCCGTCGCGGTAGCCGGCCGTAGGTCGCGCGGATCCACCGGGCCTTGGCGCGGGTGAAGGAAGATGCCAGCTCGCGGTTTCGGCTCGATGTACGTGCTCTTGGGCGGCATAACTTCTCCGCGGTCGGCAACAGAGACAAGTTCGCCATGCGTGGGAGCGGCAAGCACGAAGAGCGCGTGATCAGGGTGGGTCGCTGCGACCTCTCGCGGGTCGGTGAGCTCTGAGACGTAGGTCACCCGATCATGCCCGGAGGCGACACCGAGGATCGGGCGCAAGATCTCGGCGTCGAGCCGGGAAACGTCGAGATCGGCTGCACCACTGCCGTCAGCAGCGCTGGCCAGCTGGACGCGATACCAGGTGCCGGCTACATGCAGCCCGAAGCCACCGTGGTCGCGGGTTGGTCCGGCCGCCAGGCTGACCTCGAACCGTTGCCTCAGGGCATCGATCAGGCCTTCGGCGTCGATTGGTCCGGCGACGAGCCGGTCGAAGGCGAGCAGGTGCGTCTGGCTCTCCGGATAGAGCACGCAGAGCACCGTGCCTCCGCGAGGGCTGCCGTGGTCGCGCCACCTGGCGATCGTCGCTGCGACGCGGTGGTGGCCGTCGGCGACGTAGTGGCGCAGTGCGCTGAGGCGTTCGATCAGGTGTGGGGCATCCGCATCGTCGACCCGCCATACCTGCTGCTCGACACCGGTGAGGTCAGTGACTGTCAGTATCGGTGGGCGCGCAGTTGTTGCAGCGATGACCGCAGCAGCTTCGTCGTCGTCGCGGTGCATCACCGCAACGAGCTCTGAGCGGGTCGGGACTGCCTCGAAGTGCTTGGAGAGCGCCTCGACCTTCTCTGGCTTGACGTCCTCGTGCCCTAGGACGCGTCCATCGACGAAGCCTTTGACGTCAAGGTCTGCCACCACTCCGGTGTGCACGTCGCCGTCCCGGTCGATCCGGTAGACGTAGATGGCCGGGTCGCCGAGAGCGCCGTAGGAGTCAGACCGAAGCAGGCGCTCAAGCCCGGCTGCGTTGGCGGCACCTATCTCCTCGTAGGAGGCACCGGGCATGTCGAGCGCGGAACGGGTCACGTTCAGATAGCTCAGCGGGTTCTCCAGGAGAAGGTTAGCCCGCTGGGCAGCGCTCAGCGCGTCGTGCATCGGGCACACCACATCGGTGGCTCGCTCTTGCTTGACGATCCGGGCCGGGAAGCGCCCGACCAGTGTCACCCGCCCGACCCCTTGGTCGGGTGCGCGTCCAGAGCTGCAGGGTTGACGACGTGAATGGGCGTGCCGGCAACGAAGCCGGCTACGACGTCGACGACCCCTTTGGCGACCGCGAGCTGAGCCTGCTCGGTGGAGGCGCCGATGTGGTGGGTGCCAACAACCCTTGGGTGCGTCGACAGTGGCGATGTCCAGTCGGCCTTGCCGCTGCCCGGCTCGTCGGGAAAGACGTCGAGGCCAGCCCGTATACGTCCGGCATCGAGCGCGGCAAGCAAGGCATCGGAGTCGACGACATCGGCACGGGAGGTGTTGATGAGCAGTGATCCGGGCCGCATCGCCTCGATCGTCTCGCGATCGACGATCCCGGTGGTGCTCGGACCGGCCGGGATGTGCAGCGACAAGATGTCTACCGCCGCGGCCAGCTTGGGCAGTGAGTCGAGGAGGTCGATGCCAAGGTCGGTGATCCGAGCCTGTGACTCCGGTGACCGCCCGGGCCGCTGCAACGCGATGACCTTCATACCAAACGCCTTGGCCCGCTGGGCGACTCCAAGACCGATACTGCCGAGGCCGACGATCCCCAGAGACGCACCGGCGAGCCCTCGGGCTCCCTTGCTCATGCCCTTCTTGTCCCAGTGGCCAGCTCGCATCTCGATGACGCCATCGGGGATGCCTCGGTCGATCGCCAGCATGAGACCAAAGGCAAGCTCGGCGACGGCGGCGGCATTGCGTCCGGGGACGTTGGTGACGACGACGCCGGCGTCGGTGGCGGCGGCGACGTCGATGGTGTTCGTCCCGGCGCCGGCACGCACGACCAGAGCAAGTTCCTTGCCGGACGCGAACGTGGCAGCGGTGACCTTGGTGCTGCGGACGATGAGCGCCTCGCTGTCGGCGATGTGGTCGGGGAGAGTGTCACCGGACAAGTCGGGGTTGATGACGCAGGTGTGGCCGGCCGCTTCGAGGGCAGCGACCGCCGATGACTCGAGCGAGTCGGCGACGAGGATGCGCATGGTGACCTCTGATCTGGTCCGAAGGGGCGGTGGGCCGAGCGTTCAGCCTGACAGGGTGATCACCTCCGGGGCGAGCATCTGATCCACCATGTGGCATACCGATACCACAAGGTGGGATCACGAGGGGCCTTCCGCGTGAGTTCCCGCAAGATGTGGGCACCGGTGCGCCGCGGAGAACAACGGGACCAGCGCCTACCCTGGTGACTGTGAATGCCCGATGAATGC
>JANLWJ010000008.1:0-5224 GCA_031364455.1 Actinomycetes bacterium
GCTCGCCTCGATCGAGGGCTTCTACTTCAAGCCCCGGATGGACCGTGAGCTGCTGCAGACCTACGCCGACGGCATCATCGCCACGACCGGTTGCCCCTCCAGCGAGGTTCAGACCCTTCTGCGTCTCGGCAAGTTCGACGCTGCAGTGCAGGCGGCTTCGGACTATCGGGACATTTTCGGAACCGACAACTACTTCTGCGAGCTGATGGACCATGGCCTCGACATCGAGCGGCGTGCGCGTGACGACCTACTCCGCCTGGCCAAGCAGCTGAACCTACCGCTGGTGGCAACGAACGACCTGCACTACACCCATGCGGCTGACGCCGAGTCACACGCAGCGTTGCTCTGCGTGCAGTCCGGCTCGACGCTGGCCGACCCCGCCCGATTCAAGTTCGACGCCGACGAGTTCTACCTCAAGACGGCAGCGGAAATGCGCGACGTCTGGCGCGACTATCCCGATGCCTGCGACAACACCCTGCTCATCGCCGAACGGTGCGAGGTGGTGTTCAACGAGGACGCCAACCTCATGCCTCGCTTCGACGTTCCCGACAGTGAGACCGAGGCGTCCTGGTTCGTGAAGGAGGTCGAGCGGGGGCTGCACGTTCGCTACCCGACGGGGATCTCCGACGCAGTGCGCAAGCAGGCGGAGTACGAGGCTGGCGTCATCTGCGACATGGGCTTCCCCGGCTACTTCCTGGTCGTCGCCGACTTCATCGGCTGGGCCAAGGAGCAAGGCATCCGGGTCGGTCCGGGCCGCGGGTCGGCGGCTGGGGCGATTGTGGCCTACGCGCTCGGGATCACCGACCTCGATCCGCTGAAGCACGGACTGCTCTTCGAGCGCTTCCTCAACCCCGAGCGCGTCTCGATGCCTGACATCGACATCGACTTCGACGAGCGTCGCCGCGGCGACGTCATCCGCTACGTCACCGAGCGGTACGGCGACGACCGCGTCGCCCAGATCGTCACCTACGGCACCATCAAGGCCAAGCAGGCGATCAAAGACTCTTCGCGCGTCCTCGGCTACCCCTATGCACTGGGCGACCGCATCACCAAGGTCCTGCCACCATCGGTGATGGGCAAGGACATCTCGCTCGGCGGGATCTTCGACGCCAAGGACAAGCGCTACAAAGAGGCCGGAGAGTTCCGGTCGCTCTACGAGTCGGACGCCGACGTCAAGCGGGTGGTCGACACCGCCCGTGGCTTGGAGAACCTGAAGCGGCAGTGGGGTGTTCACGCCGCCGGCGTGATCATGTCGAGCGAGCGGCTGATCGATCACATCCCGATCATGAAGCGTGAGCAGGACGGCGCGATCATCACGCAGTTCGACTACCCGACCTGCGAGAGGCTCGGGCTGCTGAAGATGGACTTCCTCGGCCTGCGGAACCTCACGGTTTTGGAGGACGCGCTAGCCAACATCGAGGAGAACCGCGGCGAGACAGTGGTGCTCGAGACGCTCACCCTCGACGACAAGCGCACCTACGAGCTGCTGGCCACTGGTGACACGCTCGGGGTATTCCAGCTCGACGGTGGACCGATGCGTGCGCTGCTCCGGTCGATGGTGCCGGACTCCTTCGAAGACATCTCGGCGGTACTGGCGCTTTACCGTCCCGGTCCAATGGGTGCCAACGCGCACAATGACTACGCCGACCGTAAGAACGACCGCAAGCCGGTGACGCCGATCCATCTAGAGCTTGCCGAGCCGCTCGCCGACATCTTGGGTGACACCTACGGCGTCATCGTCTACCAAGAACAGGTCATGGCGATCGCGCAGAAGCTGGCCGGTTACACCCTTGGCCAGGCCGACCTGCTGCGTCGGGCGATGGGCAAGAAGAAGAAGGAAGTCCTCGACAAAGAGTTCGTACCGTTCTCTGACGGCATGCGCGAGCGCGGGTACTCCGACAAGGCGATCTCGACGCTGTGGGAGATCCTCGTCCCCTTCGCCGACTACGCCTTCAACAAGGCGCACACTGCCGGGTACGGACTTGTCTCCTACTGGACCGCCTATCTGAAGGCGAACTTCCCGTCCGAGTACATGGCTGCTCTGCTCACGTCCGTCGGCGATGACAAAGACAAGTCAGCCCTCTACCTGCATGAGTGCCGTCGAATGGGTATCAAGGTTCTTCCCCCAGACGTCAACGACTCGGATGCGAACTACACCCCACGTGGAACCGATATCCGCTTCGGGCTCGCTGCGATCCGCAATGTCGGGCTCAACGTGGTCGGCTCGATCGTCGAGGCACGGCGCGCCAAGGGCCGGTTCGTCGATTTCGCCGACTTCCTCGCGAAGGTCGACCAGGTGGTCTGCAACAAGCGGGTGATCGAGTCGCTGGTGAAGGCTGGGGCTTTCGACTCACTCGGGCACACCAGGCGCGGTCTCATCGCCGTGCACGTCGAGGCGGTCGACATGGTGCTGGAAACCAAGCGGGCGGAGGCGATCGGTCAGTTCGACCTCTTCGGGTCGTCCGACGACAGTGACACAGCTGCCTTCACCTCCGAGCTGACGATTCCGGTCGGCGAGTGGGAGAAAGCCACCTTGCTGACGCACGAACGCGACATGCTCGGTCTCTACGTCTCTGACCACCCGCTCTTCGGTGTCGAGCACGTACTCGCCGCCAACTCCGACTGTTCGGTGGCTGAGTTGATGGCAGGCGGCGAGCGATCTGACGGATCGACAGTCACCGTCGGCGGTCTGATCACCGGCCTCCAGCGGAAGGTCACCAAGCAGGGAAACGCGTGGGCCATCGCGACGCTGGAAGATCTCGAGGGTGCCATCGAGGCAATGTTCTTCCCGGCCACCTATAACCTCGTCGCCCCGCACCTGCATGAAGACCGGATCGTCTTGGTGCGGGGGCGGATCGACCGTCGTGAGGACGTCCCGAAACTGATCGCGATGGAGCTGACCGTCCCCGACCTCGACTCCGCGGAGGCCCGCGGACCAGTCGTGATCTCCCTTCCGGTGGCTCGATGTGTGCCGCCGGTGGTGGACCGCCTCAAGGAAGTACTGAGCGCGCACCCGGGAACCGTCGAGGTCCACCTACAACTGCAGTCCGGTGGGCGAACGACGGTGATGCGGCTCGACGACCGGCTGCGAGTGCGGCCATCTCCGGCGCTCTTCGGTGACGTCAAGGCGCTCCTCGGGCAGACCAGCGTCGCGTGAACCGGCGACGAACCGCACGGTTGGCGGTCTTGACCGCGTCGACCGGACGCTAACCTTCTGAGATGAGCGCAACACGACGGATTTGGGTGGCGGTTGCCGCTGGAGCCGCCGTCGTTGCGTCGGCGGGGGCCGGCTTCGCCGCGGGGAGCGTCGTCGGTGGCGGCGGAACCCAACCAGAGGACGTCCTGCCCGACACCGTGGTGGCCTACATCGATGTCGACCTCGACCCGGCAGCGCAGCAGAAGGTCAACCTCGTACGCCTACTGGGTCGGTTCCCTGACGTCGAGCAGGAGTATGGGCGCGAACCCGATATCCGCACGGTCGCCCTCGACTGGCTCATCGAGGGCACCGAGCTGGAGGACGCCGACGTGTCCGCGTGGATCGGCGACCGGATCGGGCTCGGGCTGAGCTGGGACGCCGAGGCGGAGGCCCTCACCCCCGTCGCTGCCCTGCAGGTGACCGATCAAGACGAGGCGGTCGCCGACCTCGGACGCGTCCTCGACCCCGAGCAGATCGCCGTCAGCGACGGTTACGTGGTGGTGACTGGCGATCTCCTCAAGGAGTTCGCCGCCCTCGATGATCTCGACGGTCTGGTCGGCTCCGAGGTGCCCGGCGCGCAGACCGCCGCTGAGGTAGTCGCAGCTGGCGAGGCCGCTTCGTTGTCACAGTCAGCGGTCTTCGTAGATGTCTTCGACCATCTCGATGACGGCCTGTTGACGACCTACATCGACGGCGAGGGCATCGACGCCGCCGGCGAGCAGATCGCCGACTCCCTTGGGCTGGCCCTTCCCGGAGTGACGGGCTCGCTGTCCGAGGCAGCCGAGTCAGGACAGGCCGGTGCCGTCCTACGTGCCGAGCCCAACGCACTCGAGCTGCTCGCCTGGAGCAGCGCAGATCCCGAGAACGGAACCGCTCCTGCCCAGCTGATGTCCACCCTTCCGGAGAGCACCCTGTTTGCCGTCGAGTTCACCGGTGGCTCCGAGTTGGTCGCAGACCGGTGGGCACAAACGATCGAGAGCGCCGAGCAAGGCGCGCTGACACCTGGTGAAGTCGAGCGAGGGCTGGCCGAGCTGGAGGCGCAGTACGGCATCGAGCTGCCCGATGACCTCCAGACGTTGGTCGGCGAGGATGCCGTACTCGCCGTTGACGGCGAAGGCCTGTTGACGTCGGTACCCGGGATCGGTCTGCGTTCGGTCACTGACCCTGCCGCTGGCACCGCCCTGGCCTCCCAGGTCGAAAGTGCATTGGCCTCGCTGACCGGGGGGTTTGGAATCACCGCACGCGGAACCGCCGACGGCATGGTGGTGGCCACGACTGACGACTACGCGGCGCAGCTCGAGTCTGGCGATGGCGCGCTCGGCGCTGACCCGACCTACCGGGAGGCGTTGCCAGATGCTGCTGGCGCGTCCTACGTGGTGTGGGTCGACTTCGCCGCTGTCAGCGGATTCGTGACCCTCGCAGTGCCCGAGTCGGCTGGGGTCATCGACCCGCTGGAGGCGTTCGGTGCCACCGTGAGCCCTGATGACGGCGGGTCGTTGGTGCGTGCCCGTCTGGTCTTCAGCGACGCGAGCGACTCGTGACGAGTCGCCCTGCAGGGCCTGCTCTTGTCGTCGCGGGGACCGCCATCATCGGCATCCTGCTCGGCGCATTGATGGGCGTCGTCTGGTGGTGGGTCGCGCCAACTGAGGAGTGGACCGTCGTCAAAGCCGGTGTGGTGCTCCCGGCAGATGTCGGGTACAACGCATGGTTCGCCGCGGACGGCTGGTTCTTGGTGCTGGGGGCGATCGCCGGTGTGCTCCTCACTCTGATCGTCTGGTGGCGCGGCCGTCGACAGCCGGTCGCCCTGGTCGTCGGGGTGATCATCGGCGCCGGGCTCCTTGCGGTAAGCGCCTGGACGCTCGGCGGAGTGCTGGGACCGCCCGATCCCTCGGTTGTTGCTGAGACCGCCGAGCCGGGGACAACGGTGGACGGCGCGCTCGGCCTTCGTGCCCTGGGGGTGCTCTGCGCCCCGGCACTGACCGCCCTGACATTGTTGGCCCTGTTCGTGGCCAGCGCTCGCGTCGAGGA
>JANLWJ010000028.1:0-1637 GCA_031364455.1 Actinomycetes bacterium
GGCCCCACCGCCATCGATCGCGCGAGCGACCGCAGTGTCAGGACGCTCACCTGGCAACCGCGAGGTTATTGTCCTCACTGCCGGCGATCGGGTCACCCACGACACCTTCGGTCTGGGCAGTGTCGTTTCGACAGCTGGTGCCGCCGACAAAGCTGAGGCGACCATCGACTTCGGAGACCTAGGGATCAAGCGCCTGTTGCTTCGCTACGCCCCGGTCGAGAAGCTGTAGCCGCTCAGTAGGCGCCGTTGCGGCTCAGCCAAGAGATGGGATCCGCGGCCTCGCCGCCACCCGGGTGGTACTCGAAGTGGAGGTGCGTGCCGAAGCAGTTGCCGGTGCAACCGACATAGCCGATCACATCACCTGCTTCGACGGTTCCGGCCGTGCGTTCGAAACTGGACATGTGGGCGTACCAGGACTGGTCGCCGTTCGGGTGGGTGATCTCAATGATATTTCCATAGGCGTCGCTCCACGACGCAGAGGTGATGGTGCCGGAGCCGACAGCCTGTACCGGCGTTCCGGCGGCAGCGGTGAAGTCCTGCCCCGTGTGATAACCGCTGCTCCAAGCGGAGCCGGCCTCACCGAAGGACGCTGACCAGCCCGCACCAGGGACGGGCATAACCCACTGCGGCGCTCTGCGCTCAGTGCGGGCCGCAGCCCTGGCCACCTCGCGCCTTTCCTGGCGCTTCTGCCGCGCCTCGCGTCGTTCGCTGGCCTCGATGCGTTCAAGGGTGGCTTCGCGGTCGGCACCCTGCTCGACGATGCGGGCCATCCGCGAGCTCTCCAGGTTGACCAATGAGAACGTTCCGCCAGTGTTGCCCTTCGCGGGGACATCCGCCGTAACCTCGGTGCTTAGGGCTGCTGGCTCGTTGGCCATGGCCCGTGCCGGTGCCTGGATGATGGCAATCACCGAAAGTGATGAGACAGCCAGGCTCAGGGCGATCACTGTGCCGGGGCGACTGATGAGCGCCGGACGGGGTCGGGCGTGCGAAGGCATGCAAGAACTCCACGGGGTAGGGGGAGGGTGTGACCGATCGCGGATCTGCGAACGATTCGACGGTAACAACGGTGGCTGAGAGCCTGCTGAGACCTTGTGGACAACCCTTGCTGCATCCGAGGTGACTGGGGCCACATCGGATCTGCTAGCTGCGTGGAAGTGGGGCCTCGGGCGTGACCTGCTTCACAGAGGCTCCAGATGTGGCGTATCTGCGTGTGAGAGACGTCACCGCGTGCGCACTCGCCCTGGGCGTCAGTTACCCTTCGTGCGAACCGAACCTGGACCCTGCGAGGAGTCGGTAGTGAGCGAATCGTCAGCACCTTCGGCACCGATCCGTGTTGTCGTGGCCAAGCCTGGGCTCGATGGGCACGACCGCGGAGCCAAGGTTGTCGCGCGCGCGCTTCGCGATGCCGGCGTCGAGGTCGTCTACACCGGGCTGCACCAGACACCGGAGCAGATCGTCGACGCAGCGATTCAAGAGGATGCCGATGCGATCGGACTCTCGGTGCTCTCCGGTGCGCACCTCACGCTGTTCCCCAAGGTCGTTGACCTGCTTACCGAGCGCGGCGCGTCCGACATCGTGGTCTTCGGTGGCGGGATCATTCCCGACGCCGACATCCCAGTCCTAGAGGCGGCCGGTGT
>JANLWJ010000068.1:0-5728 GCA_031364455.1 Actinomycetes bacterium
CAGCCGTTCTGACCGCTATCGACTTCGTCGTCGACAAGATCGCCTATCTCGACTCAACGTGGGATGCCGTCAACACCGCGATTCGTCCGGTCGCCGGAGTCGCCATCGCCTTGCTCATCTCTGGCGACGCAACAACCCTGCAGCAGGCAGTACTCGCGAGCATCGGCGGGACGACAGCCCTCGCTTCGCACGCCACCAAGACCGGAACCCGCATAGCGGTGAACACCTCGCCAGAGCCGGTGAGCAACATCGTCGTCAGCCTCCTCGAAGATGTTGCTGTCTTCGTCATCACGGTGCTGGCATTCATTGCTCCCTGGCTTGCGGCAGCGATCGCGTTCGTCCTGCTGGCACTGGGTCTGGTGGTGGTCCTCCTCTTCTGGAAAACGATCGCCCGATACCGTCGCTCCCGACACCACCGCCGGGCAGCTGAGGAACCATGAGTCTTCGCACGTACACCGGGCCGGCGCCGACCCAACCGGCGGCACCGGTCGCAATGGCCGTTGGCTGGCTTCTCGCTGTCGCGACCATCGCCTTGCAGATCGCCTTCCCTCTTGCCGACAAGGACCAGCGAGCCTCCCTTGCGGCCGTCACCGTCGTGGTCTTCTTCTTGGCCTCGGTCACCCACGCGTCGGCGTACCACCGCTGGCGCGGTTTCCTCCTCGTCGGTCTCGTGGTTCCGGCGATCGGCTGGGGCGCCGAACGGGTCGGGTCAACCACTGGCGTTCCGTTCGGTGAGTACGAGTACACCGATGCGCTTGGGCCACTGCTCGGCGGAGTCCCCGTGGCGGTCCCGCTCGCCTGGGCGATGATGGGCTACCCCGCGTACGTCGCGGCGTCCACGCTGGTGCGCCACGCTCGCTGGATGGTTCCGGTAGTGACCGCTTGGTCGCTGATGGCATGGGACTTCTTCCTCGACCCGATGATGGTCGAGCTCGGTGCCTGGCGGTGGACGACGACGTCCCCCGACCTCCCAGGGATCCCCGACATCCCGCTGGCGAACTACGCCGGTTGGTTCGTCGTAGCGCTCGACGTAGGGCTCGTCCTTCTTGCGATACCCGCACGCCGCGCGTCCGCGGCGCAGCCGGCAACCCTGTACCTGTGGGTCTACGCATCCTCAGTATTGGCCAGCGCCGTGTTCTTCGACAGGACGGGCCCCGCGATCGTTGGCGGTATCGCCATGGGCCTGGTCGCGCTGCCGTTCGCCTGGCGGCTCTGGGTCGACCGCGGATGAGTCGCTCGCCCCGCATCGCCAGAGCGGTCGTCGCGAGCGGTTCGGCACTTGCGGTAGCAGGTGCAGCGCACAGCTGGTGGAACCTGCGACAGCTCCGCGTGCTGCCGCGTGAGGTGCCGGCACAGCTGGCACGCGTTTCACTGCTGGTTCCCGCTCGCGACGAGGCGGCCACGATCGGGCGCTGCATCACCTCGTTGCGCGCGCAGGTTGACGTCCGCGACCTCGAGATCCTCGTGCTCGACGACCGCTCCAGCGACGGCACCGCCGATGTCATTGGGCATCACCTCGATGACCCCCGCGTCCACCTGACGATGGGCGACACCGAGCCTCCAGCAGGCTGGCTCGGCAAGCCGTGGGCGTGTCATCGGCTGTCGGAGGCGGCGACCGGTCAGGTACTCGTCTTCGTCGATGCCGACGTGACCCTTGCCCCTGACGCCGTCGCACGGATGCTGGCACTGCTCGCCGAAGGTGAGCTGGATGCCGTCAGCCCCTACCCGCGTCAGATCACGCTGACGTTGGCAGAGCGCATCATCCAGCCGCTGCTGCAGTGGTCGTGGTCGACGCTGCTCCCACTGGGCCCGGCGGAGCGCAGCCCGCGTACCTCTTTGGTGGCGGCTAACGGTCAGCTGCTGGCGATCACCCGCGACGCATACGACACCATCGGCGGACATGCCAGCATCCGCGGCGACGTCATCGACGACGTAGCCCTATTCCAGCAGTTGAAGCGAGTCGGGCGTCGATGCGCCCTGGCCGACGGAACCGACGTCGCGGGCTGCCGGATGTATGAGGATTGGCGTGATCTCAGGGACGGGTACAGCAAGTCGCTGTGGTCGGCTACCGGTTCACCCGCTGGCGCGGCCGCGCTCGTGGCGCTGATGACGCTGGCCTACGTGGTGCCACCGGTCGCCGCGCTCCTCGGCTCTCGGGTGGGCGCTGTCGGGTACGTGGGAGCAGTCAGCGGTCGCGCACTCGTTGCGCAGCGCGTCGGTGGTCAGGTGTGGCCCGACTCTTTGCTGCACCCGGCGTCGGTGATCGGGTTCGGCTACCTGACGGCACGTTCCTGGATCGGCCTTCGACGCGGCACCCTCACCTGGAAGTCCCGCCCCCTCCGGTAATCCCTTCGCAACGAGTGACTTCAGTGACGCTATGGCGTCAGCCAGGGCACTCGCTGCGGTCAGGTGTTGGGGGTTGCGACGACCTGGAGAGTGGCCAGCGTCGGGTCGGCGGCGTACCGCACCTGTGTCCCGTCAGCCATGGCATCGCGTAGTCCCTCAATGGCGGCAGCGGTGATCCGCTCCCCCGGTGCCAGCACCGGGATCCCCGGTGGGTAGGGGGCGACGAGCTCGGCCGAGACCTGTCCGATCGCGTCGTCAGCAGACACCGTCTTGTGCCTGGCGAAATAGGCGTCACGCGGTGACAGCGCGACGTCCGGCTCCACGGTCCACGCGATCGACGGCAGCACAGGACGCGGTTCGCTCCGCTGCCGCTCGACCGACGCGATGACTCCGTCAACGAACTGGTCGACCGAACCCTGGTCGTCATTGATCGAGATGATCGGCACAACGGTGTCGCGGTCGGCCAGCTCGACCGGCATCCCCATGGCGATGAGGTCTTCCTCGATCGCCAGCCCGGTTGCCCCTGTTCCCGACACGTTGATCGCGACCTTCACGCGGTCCAGGATCACCGAGCGGTCCACCACGTCATCGAGCAGCACCAGCCCAGGGACCTCACGCAGCCGGTCGCGGGCGTGGTCGACAATTCGGATCAGGTGGCCGAGCAGTCGCCGTCCGTCTCGTTCCATGAGTGCCCGTGCCGCGTCCGCACTCGCTGCGATGGTGCCGGACGGACTGGTCGTGGCCGTCGCGTCGAAGGCTCGGTCGAGCCGGTGCGCGTCGATGCGTTCGGTGCTGGCCAGCACCAGAGCGGCCTGCGTGTAGGCCGGCAACGTCTTGTGTGCGCTCGTTACCAGCGCGTCGGCACCGGCCTGGATCGCGTGCTGTGGCAGGTCAGGGTGGAATCCGAAGTACGCTCCCCACGCTTGGTCGACGACGAGTGGGATGCCGTTGGCATGCACCACCTCGGCGTGCGCGGCAACGTCGGAGACGGTGCCGACGTAGGTCGGCTCGACGAGGAAGACGGCCTTGGCCTCCGGGTGAGCGGCCAGCGCGTCGCGCACTCGCGCAACGGGTACGTGGGTGGGCAGGCCCGTCGTCGGGTCGACGTCTGGACGCACCCACACCGGTGTGACGCCGGCAAGCACCATGCCCAGCAGCAGCGAACGGTGCAGCGTGCGCGTCACCACCACAATGTCGCCGGGACGGCAGAGCGCCAACATCAGCGTCTGGTTGCCGTGCGTCGAGCCACCGACGGAGATCCGACCCCAGTCCGCACCCCAGGCTCGGGCGAGGCGACGGTCAGCCTCGGCGATGGCGCCGGCCTGCTGCCGAATGGTGTCGACACCGCCGTAGAGCGGAATGTCGTCGCGCACCACAGGCCCGACGAGGTCGAGGCGCTGCTTGTGACCCGGCGTCCCGAAGGGCACCGGGCCACTCGCCCGGTAGGCGAGCCAACCGTCGAGCAGTGGGGCATCGTCGCGCAGACCGAGCGGGTCGTCAGGGTTGGTCATGCTTGCGACACTAGCCACCCGTACGCTCCCGTCGTGGCCTCGGTGGTGGTGATCGGTGCAGGCATGGGCGGCATGGCGGCTGCGGCACGCCTCTCCGCCCAGGGGCACGACGTCACGGTCGTCGAGCAGTCCGGACGCGCTGGCGGCAAGGTCGAGACGTACCGGCGGGACGGTTTCGCGTTCGACACCGGGCCTTCACTGCTCACCTTGCCCGCCGTCTACCGCGACCTCTTTCTCAAGACGCCGGTACGTCGCAAGGGGGCGTCCCTTGAGGAGAATGTCGATCTGCAGGGCCTCGACCCGGCCTTCGGCTACCGCTGGGCTGACGGCGTCAGCGCAGTGCTGCCGGGCAGCAACAGCAACCGAGTGGCTGCTGCGCTTGGCGAAGCGCTGGGCGGATCGGCCGAAAACGACTGGAAGCGGTTCAGCAGGCGGTCGGCCGACGTCTGGGCAGCGACGCGGGTGCCGTTCCTGGAGTCCCCGCTCTCCGGCCCGCGCGACCTGCTGCCACACCTGCGCAAGTGGGCCGACCTTCGCACCGTTGCACCGTGGAAGACACTGCGCGGGCTTGCTCATCAGTACTTCGACGACCCGCGCCTGGTCACCCTGCTCGACCGTTACGCCACCTACACCGGCTCGGACCCCCGCAAGGCTCCGGCCGCGCTCGCCGTCATCCCGTTCGTCGAGCAGACCTTCGGCGCCTGGCACATCGGCGGGGGCATCGGGCAGCTTGCCGATGCCCTGTACCAACGATGCCTGGACCGAGGTATCGCATTCCGCTTCGACGCCGACGTCGCACGCGTCAACACCGTCGCAGGTCGAGCGAGCGGCGTCACGCTGGTGTCCGGCGAACAGATCAACGCCGATGTCGTCGTGTCCGACGCCGACGCCCGGCACCTCTACTCGAACCTGCTCAACGACAAGGCGGGCAGGACTCCGCTCCGGAGGCTAGCGAAGGCAACTCCGTCCCTCGCCGGCTTCGTGATGCTGCTCGCCGTGCGTGGCCGGACGCCGGGGTTGCAGCACCACAACGTGCTCTTCCCCGCCGACTACGACGCAGAGTTCGATGCGATCTTCGGTCGCGCACCGCGTCCGGTCGACGATCCAACGATCTATGTCTGCGCTCCCGACGATCCACTCATGCGTCCCGATGACGACCACGAGTCATGGTTCGTGCTTGTCAACGCGCCGCGACACGACCCGGATGGGGGCGTGGACTGGAGCCACCCTGAGCTGGCGGACCGGTATCGGGAGCGCGTTCTCGACGTGCTGGCAGCGCGCGGGCACGACATCCGGCCACGCCTGCTGTGGTCAGAGACCAGGACGCCGGCGGACCTCGAGCGCACCACCCGCTCTCCAGGGGGGTCGATCTACGGTACGTCCAGCAACGGGGCCAGGGCTGCGTTCCTCCGGGCAGCCAACCAGTCGCCGGTGCCCGGCCTCTTCCTCGTCGGTGGGTCGGCACATCCTGGTGGTGGGCTCCCGTTGGTGGGGCTGTCAGCGGCGATCGTGGCCGACCTCATCGGCCCAGCCTGAGGCGGTCTCGGGCTGCAGGTCCTGGAGTCGGCAGATAGCCTCGCGACTATGTCCACGCAGCCCTCCCCGCTCGATGCGGAGGACCTCCGCGTCCGCGTGCACAAAGAGCTGGAGTCCTTCCTCGAGGGCCAGCAACCGGTCCTGGACGCCGTTGGTGACGAGCTGCTCCCCATCCTGGATGCCGCCCGCACACTCCTGGCTGGCGGAAAGCGGCTACGCCCGGCCTTCGCCTACTGGGGCTGGCGCGGTGCCGGAGGTGACGACTGCCCCGAGATCGTCCGCGCGGCGGCCGCCCTTGAGTTCCTCCAGGCATGTGCGCTCATCCACGACGACGT
>JANLWJ010000076.1:0-5376 GCA_031364455.1 Actinomycetes bacterium
TCGGCGACCAACGCGCGCTTCTCCTCCGAGATCGCTGTCGCCGCCTCGCGCGGTGACGTTGACTCGCGGCGCGCACGGGTCAACAGCTCATGGGTGAGGGGACGCAGGACGCCACTGATCTTGGCGAATGAGGCCTCTGGGGTCGGCTCGATGTCCGCGAAAGCCACCCACCACCACCAGGCGTTCGTGCCGACGTTCGCTACGAAGTCGGGGACGACCGTGATGCCCCGCTCGAGAAGGGCGGCCTCCGCGTCCGGCAGGGTCGCGACGTTGGCGGCCTCGCAGATGATGCTGGCTTTCACCCGGTCAACGTTGTCGGCGGTGATCACGTAGGACATCGCAGCTGGCACCAGCACGTCCGCGTCTGCCCCGAGCCAGTCATCCCCGGGACGCAGCTCGTCCCCCGGCCGGAGCCGGGAGCGGTCGATGACGCCGAACACGTCACGGTTGGCGAGCAGGTCTTCGACGGCGAGACCCTCAGAGTTGTAGATCAACCCCTCTTTGTCGGAGATGCCAACGACTCGGACGCCGGCGTCAGCCAGGTAACGCGCGGTTGCGCCACCCATTGAGCCAAATCCCTGAACGACGGCAGTGGCCGAGGCCGGCTCCAGCCCACGGAACTCAAGGGCGGCCAGTGCGGTCTCCGCAACGCCGAAACCACCCACCAGCTCGCCAAGACCGACGCCATCAACGGACTTCGCGAACGCCATCTTCAGTCGCTCGTGTGCAGCGTCGGCGCCATCGTCGACCAGACCCAGCGCTGACTCTGCAGACGACCGGATGCCTTCTTCGGCGAAGACCTCGTCCATCACGTCTTGGCGTACACCGAAGTCCTCGCCGGTGGCGAAAAGCGCCTCGATCAACGGCTTCATCGCGCGCCCGAAACGTGCGAGCACGTCACGGGCCTGTGGGTCGTACGGGTCGCAGTCGATCCCACCTTTGGCCCCACCGAGCGGTATGTAGCGGTCGCCAGGCGTATAGACAACGGCCTCCTTAAGGGTCATCGCCTGGGCGAGGTCGCGCACTTCGTCCAAGGTGACGCCGTCGCGCATGCGCAGGCCGCCACCGGCGACACCGCGACTGAGGGTGTCGATGACGACGTAGCCCTTGATACCGGTGACCTCGTCAGTCCAGGTCAGCTCGAGGTAGGAGTCGTGGGAGCTCAACGTGGTGATCCTTCCGGTGGGGGCGTCTCTTTGATGACGAGCACCGTCGGGCCTTGGTGGGACGCCGAAGCGCGCAGCTCGTCGATGAGGCTGTCCGGTGTGTCGACGCGGACGCCTCGGGCACCGAGTGCCTGTGCCAGGAGCACGAGGTCGCGTGGGGGCGCATCGACCGCTGTTGGCTTCTCGTCGCGCTCGAGCATCTCGGCCCTGATCTCGCCATACCCGCTGTTGTCGAAGACGACGATCGCCATCGGCAAGTGCTCCGCGGCAGCAACGGCCAGCTCGGTGGCGGTAAACAGCAGCCCGCCGTCACCGGTGATTCCAATAATCTGCCGATCCGGCGCCGCCAGGGCCGAGCCAACGGAAACCGGAACCGTGAACCCCAAGGTGCCGAACCCGGTCGGGAAGTGGAAGCTCGACGCCTGCTGCATCCGCAGCACGCCAATCGTCCCGAAGTAGACGCACATCGCGTTGTCGGTGACAACCACCGCGTTCGGCGAACGTCCGACGTCGATCGCGTCGATCCAGGGCCTCCAGCGCGCACCGGCCTCGGCCGACTCCGCTGTGGCCGACGTACGAAGGTCAGTCACCCACTGGGGGGCGGCACCAGGCGAGGCTGCCGTGGCCGCAAGTGCGGCGCCCAGCTGGCCCAGGATGGTCGATGCGTCGCCGACAAGCATGGTGTCGGCACTGATGTTGATGTCAGCCATCGACGCGTCGACGTCGATACGTATGACGTGGCCCCTTGGCGCGAGCATGCCCTGCCACATATCGGAGTTCCCGAGCTCAGCGCCGACGACGAGCAGGACGTCAGCAGCGTCTGCTGCGGCGACCACCGATGCAGTTCCCATCCGTGCGCCCAGCGAGAGCGGGTGGTGTTCATCGATCGAACCCTTGCCGTTGATCGTTGTGGCCACAGGGGCCGACAGCCGCTCGGCCAGTGCGAGCAACTCTGCCCCCGCACGGCGGGCGCCCCCTCCGGCGACGATCATCGGGCGCACGGCGGCGGCCAGGCGTGCTGCCGCATCGGTGACGACATCAGTGGGTGCGGACGCAGGAGGCGACGGTTCCGCGTGCACCAACGTGGCATCGCCGACGGCATCGAGCAGGTCGAGGGGAACTTCGAGATGGATCGGCCGGGGGCGCCCTGCCGTGAACGACGCAAACGCTTCGGCGACGGCATCGGCGATCTGCTGGTGAGTCGTGACCCTGATGCAACGCGCGGCAATTCGGTCCATGGCGCCCGTCTGGTCCTTGGCCTCATGCAGGTACCCGGTACCCGGGCCACCGACCGGGAGGTCGAGCGGCATCCCTGGGCTGACGAGCAGCATCGGGATGGAGTCCGAGTACGCCTGCGCGACTGCGGTGGCTGCGTTGTAGACCGCCGGGCCGCTAGTGACCACCGCGACGCCGGGACGTCCTGACGTGCGCGCATACCCGTCCGCGGCGAACCCCGCGCCTTGCTCGTGCGTCGTCGCCACCGTGCGGATGCCGTACCGGGTGAGCGCGTCGAAGACCGACAGGTTGTGCGTACCGGGGATCCCGAAGACGACGCCGACATCGTGTAGAGCGAGCGCGGCAACAACGACCTCTCCCCCGCTAACGCCGGTCAGAGGTGCAGCGTTACGCGTTACCATGACGGTGCCGCTGAGAAGCCGTACACCTGCTTGCCGAGCCACTGGCCACCATCGACAACCAGGGTGTCTCCGGTGATGTAGGCCGCGTCGTCGGAGAGCAGGAAGGCCGCCGACGTGGCTACCTCCTCTGGCGTGGTGAAGCGCTTGAGCGGCACCGAGTTTGTCAGGCTGGTCCGGTCCTTCTCGGTCGGCCAAAGGGCGGCGCCAGCACCTTCTGTCTCGGTGGGGCCGGGGGCGATGCAGTTGATCCGGATCCCGTAGCGCGCCCACTCGACGGCCAAGGTCCGCGTCATGGCTTGGACGCCGGCCTTGGCCGCGGCGCTGTGCACCACGCCCGGGTGACCTGTCCATGCGTAGGTGGCGATCACGTTGAGGATCGAACCGCCTTCCTCCTGCTCCTTGACGATGCGGGCGAATGACCGCGAGCAGTAGAAGGTGCCGTTTAGCACGATGTCGACCACGGCCTTGAAGCCGCGCGGGCTCATCTCCTCAGCCGGGACGACGAAGTTGCCGGCCGCGTTGTTCACTAGGATGTGCAAACCCCCGAGCTCTTCGGCGATCGAACCGAAGGCCTCCTCGACGGCGTCGTGGTCGCGGACGTCGAGCGAGCGAGTGGTGATGCGCCCGGTGCTGACCTCGGCGCTGATCTCGGCCTGAGCCCTGGCGAGCTTGTCGGCATCGCGTCCGATCAGCGCCAGCGTTGCGCCACCGGCCGCGAGGCGGTGCGCGATCCCCAGCCCGATGCCACTACCTCCGCCGGTGATGACGGCAACCTTGCCGGAGAACTGCTGCGGATCGACGGCAGCGGCGCTCAAGGAAGAGGTCATGACAGGACTCCGATCGTGGGGGTGGCGGCCAGTCGTCGAGAGATGATCAAGCGCTGGATGTCGGATGTACCTTCTTCGATCTCTTCGAGCTTGGCATCGCGCATCCACTTCTCGGCAAGGAACTCACGCGAGTAGCCCCATCCGCCGAGTGTCTGAACCGCTCCCCAGGTACAGAACATCGCAGCTTCGGACGCCACGAGCTTGGCCTGGGCGCAGACCGCCGCAGCGTCGAGCCCGGCGTCCAGTCGCTTCGCAGCGCGCCAGACCAGAAGTCGCGATGCCTCGACGCGGGTTGCCATGTCGGCCAAGCGGAATGCGACCGCCTGGTGTTCGATGATCGGCTTGCCGAACTGCGTGCGCTGCTTGGCGTACTCGAGCGCGTACTCAGTTGCCGCCCTTGCAGCACCTGTCGCCGCTGCGCCGAGGACAGCACGGGACGCGTCGAAGGTGTGCATGAGGCCGTAGAAACCCTGGCCTTCTTCGCCGAGCCGGTCCTTGTCGGGGACGAACACATCGTCAAGGAAGAGCTCGGTGTTGACCAGCGCGCGCTGACCCATCTTCTTCATCGGCTGCCCGAAGCTGAGACCCGCTACGCCCTTGCGCATCATGAAGGCGGTGATGCCCTTCGATCGCTGGGTCGGGTCAGTCTTGGCAAAGACGACGTAGAACTCTGCAGACCCGCCGTTGCTGATCCAGGTCTTCTGTCCACTGAGACGGTAGCCACCGTCGACCTTGACGGCTTTGGTCGTCATAGCTGCCGAGTCCGAACCGACTTCTGGCTCGGTGACAGCCAGCGACGTCATCGGGGTGTCAGCCTGCGCCAGCGGAGTCAGCCACCGCTCCTTCTGCTCCGGCGTTCCAAGCTCCATCACCGGGTGCGCAAAGAAGCCGTTGGACGCGATCAGGTTTCCGATGCCGGGGTCTCCGGCGCAGAGCTCTTCTTGCACAAGGCACTGGCTGAACGTGTCGGTGAACCCGCCGCCGCCGTACTCCTCCGGAAGCATGAAGCCGGTGAGCCCCACCTTGGCCGCCTTGTGCCAGATCTCCCAAGGCGTCTCGATGTCGGCCTCATCGACCTCGCGGGCGATCGGCCTAATCTCGCGCTCGGCGAAGGTGCGCGTGAGCTCGACGATGGCCTGCTGCTCGTCGGTGAGCGGCAGCAGCTCGGTCGGCAGGTCGCGCAGCATGAGGTCCTCCACGGTTGGTTCCCTGCATCATGCCCGCTATCTGACGCGTCAGTCAACTCCTTCAGTCGGCAAGTTTCAGCACGTGGAACCATGTGCACCCAGACTCGCTAGCCAAGAACTGACGCGTCAGTTAGTATCGGGCCATGAGCGTTGCTGCCGTTGAAGAGGATCGCCGTCGGGCCATTCTTGATGCTGCGGTCTCCGTCGTCGTCGAGCGCGGGTATGCCGCAGCCAGAGTTTCAGACATCGCCAAGCGAGCGGGGACGAGCACTGGAACGGTGCACTACTACTTCCCCACCAAGGTGGACGTACTCGACGCAGCGCTCCAGCACGCGTCCGAACGCTCCCACGCCCGCCACCGAGCCGAGCTCGTCGCGCTCACCGAGCCGCGTGAGCAGCTCCTGCGCCTGATCGACCTACAGATCCCGGACGCCGACGTCGCCGACGAGTGGGCGATCTGGCTGGAGTTCTGGAACGAGGCACGTCGTCGCGACGAGCTTCGCGACCGCAACCACGAGATCTACACTCGGTGGGTTGGGATGATCGAGTCGATCGTGCG
>JANLWJ010000084.1:0-19146 GCA_031364455.1 Actinomycetes bacterium
GTGTACGTCTCATCGGCGTTCACCGTCACCAGGTCACCGGTATGCAGCCACCCATCGACGACCGCGGCGGCGGTCTCCTCCGGCATCCCCCAATAGCCAGGGGTGACGACCGGGTTGCGCAGCCACAGCTCGCCAGAACCACCCTCCGGCACATCCTGACCGGCGTCGTCGACGACCCGAGCCTGGTTCACCTCGCCCAGCGTCGGGTGCTGGCGGGGCGACCCCAGCGATCCGAAGGGACGAGTCCCTCGACGCCAGATGAGCCCGTACGGCGACTCCGACAGCCCGTAGCCGCCAATGACGCGCAGCCCGAACCGCTGCTCAAACGCCTCTTGCCACTCTCTCGTTGGCGACGGGCCGGTGTAGCAGAGCCGCAGGTCGGTGTCGGCATCGTCGGGTCGGACGGGCTGACGCATGAGGATCTCGAGCATCGCACCGATCGCGTTGAACTCGGTGGCCCCGTGCCGGCGAGCGGCGCCTAGGAACCCGCTCGCCGAGAACCTCGGGAGCAGGACCAGACCCGCGTCACAGGCCAGCGATCCGAGCACCGAGTAGGCGGGGGCGTTGACGTGGAATAGCGGCAGCGACGTCATCAATCGGTCGTCGGCAGTGAGCCCGAGCCAGTGGGGAAACCCCTCCCCGGCCCATGCGTAGGCGCGGTGCGTCTGCATGACGAGCTTTGCGCGACCGGTCGTCCCCGACGTCGGGATGAGTACGGCCAGGTCGTCTGCAGCGACGTTCATCGGCAGCGGTGCAGCATGCGAGACCGACATCGTCCAGTCGCCGACGAGCTGTCCGATGTCCATGGTCGCCGTGGCGATGTCACCGATCACCGCCTTTGGCTGCACCTGCGCGATCAGCCCGTCAAACTCGGTAGCCGTCGCACCGGGGTCGGTGGGAACGGTGATCGCGCCGAGGCTGGCGAGCGCCAGCCAGCAGAGGAGGAACGGCGGTGTCGTGTGCGCCGGAAGGACCACCAGGTCACCTGCCCCGATCCCCTCCTGGCTCAGTCGTTCGGCCAGCTGGGCTACCTGACCGGCGGCGGCGGCGAAGGTCAAGGTGCCATCGTCGGTTCGCAGCCAGGTACCGTCCGGGTCGCGGTCGGCCGCTGCGGCAAGGAGCTCGGGAATCGTCTCGCTGGCGCTCATGACCGCACTCTAGGTCGCCAGCTCACAGCGGGCAGAAGGCGATCCGTGCCCGACGTTCGCCGTTGAACCACTCGCCGTCACTGCCGACCCACAGACCCGCTTGCGTCACCAGGAGGTCCCTTCCACCCACCCCGCGGGTCTTGCCCGGGTTCCAGGGCAGGGCGGTGCCGAGCTCTGGGTCGATGGCGCCAATGCCCTCTCTGGGGACGGCTCCTGGGCCGGCGTCGTTCTTCCCTTCCGGATTGTCGAGCCACCGCTGATGCCCCTGTACGTAGACGGCGGCCCCCGTCACCGCCACAGAGTGCAGCGTGTCGCCACCGGTGTAGTTGATCCACGTCGGCTCGGAGGGCTGCTGCACGCTCGTCTCAAACCGTGCCGCCGCATCGCAGAGGTCGGTGCCGAGGCCGCCGGCTTGGACGAGCGCACCCGAGGAGACGATGACGAAGTAGGAGCCATCGGGGGCGAAGTCGACGTCCTTGAGGTACTCGGGGATGGTCGACGCCGCACACGCCCGCTTCAACGGCGCATAGGACCAGGGGTTGAGCCTGGCCCCATCACGTCCCAGATTGAGCATGAAGGCGCGCCAGCGCTCGTGCCCTGCCACCGAGGTGAAGTTGCCGATCGCCACCAGGCGTTTGCCGGACGACGACGCGGCGAAGCGATAGACCTTCGTTGCCCCTGCGTTGTCGGCGACCTTGCCGCTGATGGACAGATCGATGTACCCGGTATCTGCCCCGGTACGGCGGTTGAGCGCCAGGAGCTCTCCGGGAAACGAGCCACCCACGATGAGACGGCCGTTGACGATGCGTATCTCGGTGACCTGTCCCCCGGAGAACCCTGGTGCGAACTCCGCCACCACTTGACCGGTGTTGGCATTGAGTTTGACCAGACCCTGTCGCGCGACACCGTTCACCGAGCTGAACGTGCCACCGACGAACAGGGCGGACTTCCACGACGCGATGGCCCAAACCTCGCCGTTGAAGACCGGTGCGAAGGCAGAGATGGCACCGCTCGTCGCGTTGAACGCGACGAGGTTGTCACGCTGGACGGTGGCCGCTCCTGTCGCATCCGAAACGGTCCGGAAGCTGCCGCCGGCGTAGATCGTGTCCCCGCGCTTGCCGAGAGCGAAGACGGCAGGTTGCGGCACGACGGTGTCGCTGACCACATTGGGAGTGACGTTCGCCGGGTTCTCGCTCACCACCCGGTCGTGGGAGACCGACCCTGCGCTGGCCACGCCGAGCCAGCAAGGGACTCCCACGAGAACGGTCGACAGCACGATCGCGGCTTGCTGCAGGTGTGAAGCCACACGGGTCTCCCGTTGTCAGGTGCGTTCTCTGTCGTGCGGCTCAGCTGCAGCCGCTGGTGGCGCCGCACCCTTCGCAGACGAAGCACGAGCCGGCCGGCCGCATCTTGGTACCGCAGGTGAAGCACATCGGTGCGTCCGACGCGGTGCCCTGCAGCGCTTCGAGGAGCTCGGTCGATGAGTGTGCTGAGGTCACGGCTGCTGACGCTGCTGAAGCCGCAGGTGCCTCATCTGCTTCAGCCTGCGGCACCTCGGTAACCGGAGCCGACTGCGCGAGCGTCTCGAGCTCAGCTGCGACCGCCTCAGCCTCACCGGACTCCAACGCCTCGTCCTGCTCGTAGGAGCCGGTCTCGACGTACCTGGTGCGCTCGTCGGCGGTGTAGATACCGAGCCCAGCGCGGTCGTCGTAGTCCAGGTAGTCGAGCGCAAGGCGGCGGAAGATGTAGTCCATGATCGACTGCGCCATGCGGACGTCGGCGTCGTCGGTCAGACCGGCCGGGTCGAAGCGCATGTTCACGAACTTCTTCACGTACGTCTCGAGCGGGACCCCGTACTGCAGGCCGATCGAGACGGCGATCGAGAAGGCGTCCATCATGCCGGCCAGCGTCGAGCCCTGCTTGGACATCTTCAGGAAGATCTCGCCCAGCCCGTCGTCGGGGTAGCGCGATGCCGTCATGTAGCCCTCGGCGCCGCCGACTGTGAAGGACGTGGTCGTTGCCGGACGGTTCTTCGGCAGCCGCTTGCGGGTCGGCCGGTACTCGATGACCGTCTCGGTGGTTGCTTCCGGTGATGCTGCCTTGACGCCGTTGTCCCTGCTGGTCCCCTTGGCGTCAGAGAGCGGCTGGCCCACCTTGCAGTTGTCGCGGTAGATCGCTAGTGCCTTGAGGCCGAGCTTCCATCCCTGGAAGTAGACCTCCTCGATATCTTCAACGGTCGCGGCCTCGGTCATGTTGACCGTCTTGGAGATCGCACCGGACAGGAACGGCTGGGCCGCAGCCATCATCCGCACGTGGCCCATCGGCGAGATGGTCCGCGCGCCCATGGCGCAGTCGAAGGTCGACTCGTGCTCGGGCTTGAGCCCTGGCGCGTCGACGACGTTGCCGTACTGAGCGATGTGCTCGACGATCGCCTCGATGGTTTCCTCGGTGTAGCCGAGCTTACGGAGCGCCCGCGGCACGGTGTTGTTGACGATCTGCAGCGATCCGCCGCCGACCATCTTCTTGAACTTGACCAGCGCGAGGTCCGGCTCGATGCCGGTGGTGTCGCAGTCCATCATCAGGCCGATCGTGCCGGTCGGCGCCAGAACCGACGCCTGAGAGTTTCGGTAGCCGTTGCTCTCACCGAGCGCGATGACGTCGGCCCATACTCCGGTGGCGACGGTGTGCACGTCCTTGTCGAGCGGGGAGTGCGTGCGCACCCCGTCGTTGGCTGCCGCGTGCTTGCGCATGACGCGCTTGTGCGCGTCGGCGTTGCGGGCGTAGCCCTCGTACGGACCGACGACCGCGGCAAGCTCTGCCGAACGCTTGTAGGCGGTGCCGGTCATCAGTGATGTGATTGAACCGGCGAGGGCACGTCCGGCGTCTGAGTCATAGGGCAGTCCGGACGCCATCAGCAGTGCACCGAGGTTGGCATAGCCGATGCCAAGCTGGCGGAACTTGCGCGTGGTGTCGCCGATCGCCTCGGTCGGGAAGTCGGCGAAACAGATGGAGATGTCCATCGCGGTGATGACCAGCTCGACGACCTTGGCGAAGGTGGGGGCGTCAAACGTGTCGTCCTCGCGGAGGAACTTCATCAGGTTGAGCGAGGCAAGGTTGCACGAGGAGTTGTCCAGGTGCATGTACTCGCTGCACGGGTTCGACGCGGTGATGCGGCCGGACTCGGGGCAGGTGTGCCAGTCATTGATCGTGTCGTCGTACTGCATGCCCGGGTCGGCGCACTGCCAGGCGGCTTCGGCGATCTTGTCGAAGAGACCCTTGGCGTCAACGGTCTCGATGACCGAGCCGTCCGAGCGGGCACGGAGGCCGAACTCGGTGCGCTCTTCGACCGAACGCATGAACTCGTCGCTGACGCGGACGGAGTTGTTGGCGTTCTGGTACTGGACGCTGGCGATGTCTTTGCCGCCGAGGTCCATGTCGAAGCCGGCGTCGCGGAGCGCACGGATCTTGTGCTCTTCACGCGCCTTGGTGTCGATGAACTCTTCGATGTCGGGGTGGTCGACGTCGAGGACGACCATCTTGGCTGCGCGCCGGGTGGCGCCACCTGACTTGATGGTTCCGGCCGATGCGTCAGCGCCGCGCATGAACGAGACCGGACCGGATGCGGTGCCACCGGAGGAGAGCAGCTCTTTGCTCGAGCGAATCCGCGAGAGGTTAAGGCCAGCACCAGAGCCGCCCTTGAAGATCATCCCCTCTTCGCGGTACCAGTTCAGGATCGAGGTCATCGAGTCGTCGACGGCGAGGATGAAGCAGGCGCTGACCTGCTGCGGTGCCGGGGTGCCGACGTTGAACCAGACCGGTGAGTTGAAGCTGAAGACCTGGTGGAGCAGGGAGTAGGTGAGCTCGTGCTCGAAGATGTCGGCGTCGGCAGGGGTGGCGAAGTAGCCGTACTCCTCACCGGCCCTGCGGTAGGTGAGGACGACGCGGTCGATCAGCTGGCGCAGCGACCACTCGCGGGTGTCGCTGCCCACCGCGCCGCGGAAGTACTTGGTGGTGACGATCGTGGAGGAGATGACCGACCAGAAGTCCGGGTACTCGACGCCACGCTGCTCGAAGACGACCTCGCCGGTCTTCCAGTTGTTCTGGACGACGTCACGCCGCTCCCAGGTGACCTCGTCGTACGGGTGGACGCCCGGCGTCGTGTAGATGCGCTCGATGGTGAGTCCGTGACGGATCACCTCGGGACGGTCGGCTGACGAGACGTTGCCCTGCTGGGCTTCTGGTGCGGCTTCGGTCATCGGTACTGCCCCTCCTGGTGGACAGAGAACAAACGGGAGAACGGGTAGGCGGGTGGGTTTACGTCGGTGGTTCGACACCGAGCGGTTCACGCTCGGCGCGGAGCAGGGTGATCTCGGACTCGAAGTCCTCGAGGGACTCAAAGCTTCGGTAGACCGAGGCAAAGCGGAGGTAGGCCACCTCGTCAAGCTCGCGGAGCGGTCCGAGGATGGCCATACCGACCTCATGGGAGTCGATCTCGGCGGCACCGGTAGCCCGGACCGTCTCCTCGACACGCTGCGCGAGCAACGCGAGGTCGTCTTCGGTGACCGGTCGGCCTTGACAGGCCTTCCGGACGCCGACGAGCACTTTGGGACGGCTGAAGGGCTCGGTGGCCCCACTGCGCTTGACCACCACGAGGGCGGCGTGCTCGGCGGTGGTGAACCGGCGACCACACTCGGCGCACTGCCGACGCCGCCGAATAGCTGCGCCGTCATCTGCGGTTCGAGAGTCGATTACCCGGGTCTCGGCGCCACGGCAGAAGGGGCAGTACATGACTGGCACCCTCCGTTCCCAATAAGCGTTGCGCTGACTCGTGTCGCCGACCTCGAAAAGCCCTGTTCAGCTGGTGCGCTGGGGACAAACCTGGGGAGTTCCTGGGGATGAACCGTGGAAAACTCCGCCAAGTCTGTGGATACCAGACCACAATCTGTGGAGGACTTACAGAGATGTAACTACTAGATGTAGGGGTACCGTACGCTCCGCCGTCCCCGCTGGCAAGTGTTGCGGTGAACTTTCTGCTACCGGCGTGTCGCGGACCTCACCGTAGGCACATCGCCGCAGGTCAGGCCGGAATCTGCAGCTCTTGGCCGGCTTGGACCGAGGAGCTCGGCAGGTCGTTCATGGCCACAATCCGGGCCACCGTCTCGCGAGGATCGGTCTGCGGATCGACTCGCTCAGCGATCACCCAGAGCGTCTCCCCCGGCTGGACCACCCAGCTGGCACTGACCGGCTCGCCGGCGCCGCCATCTGCGGGACCGGCTGAGGCAGCGCCCTGCCCCAGGGAGACCAACGCAAAAGCGAGCACCGCCACCAACGCCAACAGCACCAGACGACCCCGACGAGTGATGCGCACGGAACTACCAACGGCTGCCGGGGCTGGCCGCAGTGCCACGAGCTGCGCCGCGACGGGACTGGGGATAGGACGGGGGGCGGTGCTGATCATGAGGACCTCCGGGGAAGGGGTCGAACGAGTGTTCGATCGAACGTCTGTACGATTTCTACACCATTGCTCCGACAAAGTCACGACACATGGCGTCAAAATCGAACAGGTGTTTGAAACACGCGTTCGATTCACGCTAACCTCAGGGTCGAAGCGTTGGGTTCCGGTGCTGCTCATGCCCCCACCGTGCACCCCGGGTCTGACAGGCCCACCCGACTGACCAGCACCACCCAGCACAACCCAGCACAACCCAGCTCAACCGACCGCAGGAGATGAGCCCATGAGCCCAGGCCCAGAGAGCAGCAGTTCCGGCGGAGCCCGCACGGGCGTGCACGAGCTGCCCGACGGTCCGTCTGCCGACGACGGCCTCACCCAGCGACAGCGACTGGTGCTGGAGTACATCCACCGGTCGGTCAGCGAGCGTGGCTACCCGCCGAGCATGCGCGAGATCGGCGACGCTGTCGGCCTCACCAGCCCGAGCAGCGTCAAGCACCAGCTCGCGTCGCTGGAACGCAAGGGCTTCATCCGCCGCGACCCGAACCGACCACGGGCCATCGAGGTGTGCCTCCCCGACGCGGCCGAGTCATCGATCGACCTCACCGACTCCGGTAACGCCATGCCTGCTGCCGCCTATGTCCCGGTCGTCGGCCGGATCGCAGCCGGTGGGCCGATCCTCGCCGAGCAGTCCGTCGAGGACGTCTTCCCGCTCCCCAAGCAGCTCGTCGGTGACGGACAGCTCTTCCTGCTCAAGGTGGTCGGCGACTCGATGGTCGACGCAGCCATCTGTGACGGCGACTGGGTGGTTGTCCGCCAGCAGCCGACGGCTGAGAACGGTGACGTCGTCGCCGCGATGCTCGACGACGAGGCGACGGTGAAGACGTTCAAGAAGCGGGACGGCCACATCTGGCTGATGCCGCACAACCCGAACTACGAGCCGATCCTCGGCGACGACGCCGTGATCGTCGGCAAGGTGACAGCGGTGCTACGCAGCCTCTAGCGCCAAGTCTCGGCGCCGGGCTCTGGCACCACCCAGCTTCGAAGTCCAGAGCAACAGTGAGAGGGGCCCACCAATCGGTGGGCCCCTCTCACGTGGTCGAGCAGGTTCAGCGCTTGGTGCTCTCCGGCTTGCGGCAGACGTAGACCAGAGCAGACGCGGTTGCGGCGCTCTCAGCGGTCAGCGGCGTGCCGGCGAAGTCGGCGTAGGTCGCCTCGACCTCGAAGCGGGCGGCAGCCAGGGCGGCCTCCAACTCCTGCGGGAACGAGTAGCGCACGGCGGTGGTGGTCGGCGCTTCGGCTGGCGTGCCGTCGACTGCGTATTGCCGGTAGGTCTCGTGGGTCATGACCTGGGTGGCGGCGTCGTAGCGCTGGGTGCCCGAGACGATGACCTGGCTTCCGGTCACGTCGGTGTAGGAGTGCCAGATCTCCGGTGTCTCAACGCGGCGAGCAAGCTCGGTCGCGTGCGGGAAACGGATCGCGAACGCGAAAGTGGCTCCTGGTGCGAGCTGGCGGTAGATGGCCTTCAGCACAGCGGTGCGGTCGTCGTTGCTGACCAACTGCTGCAGCGCGTTGCCGGCAACGATGGCCAGTCCGAACTTGCCACGGACCTTTAGCTCACGGGCGTCCTGCTCGACCCAGGTGACGGTCTCGTCGGCGTCCTTGGCGATGGCGAACTCGACCATGGCCGGGCTCACGTCAACTGCGGTGACCTCGTGGCCGGCCGCAGCCAGTGCCAGGGCGATCCGGCCCGTGCCGGCGGCGACGTCGAGCACTGGGCCGTCGGTCTGCGCGGCGAGCGCGACGTAGAAGGGGATGTCGAGGCCGGCGTTGCCGTACTCGAGGTCGTAGCGGACAGGGTCGCCGTACTCGTCGGCGAAGGCCACCGGGGCGGCGGGGATGTCGGTGGCGGGGGTCTCGAGCACGTCGTGCTCCAGGGTCTTGATGCTCGTCATGGCTGTGCTCGTCATGAAAGGGAGGGTCCTCACGGGTTGGTGGATGGTGCAACGATCGAAAGATCCGGTCAGCGTTGTCCTCGGATCTACCGAAGACCGACTTGACGGATCGGGCACGTGAGACGCGTCACGTCCGATCCCCAAGTGTCATAGAACCCCATGCTGCCAACCAAATCTCGGAGTTCAGTCGTTGTTGGCGACGAACCGCCCTATCTCGGTGCCGTCCGTGGCGTAGAAGACGAGCTCGTCGCCGTCGAGCCCGACGGCACGCGAACCGGTAACGACCTCCGACACCGGTACGTTCGCGCAGCCCATCAGTGTGGACACTCCGCTGGTGGCCAACCACTCCCCGGTACCGGGATGAAGGGCCCAAGTGCCCCACTGCCCGTTGCAGCCGTCCGATCCCTCCCAGTAACCCTCGGCGGCGAACTGTACGAACGCCTTGTCCGCCGACTTATCGACGATGGGGTCGTGCTGGCCCGTAGGCATGTCTAGTGGCGTCCATCGGATGTCGACCAGTTCTGGCACCACGGGTACTTCGACGCCGGACGGGAGTCCAGTCACCGGATCCGGGTCCGGATACGGGTCATCGAGGGCCCGCAGGAGGTAGGACGACTCGTGAGTGGATTCGGGCCAGGTCGACCGGTCCGGGGCTGCGGTCAAGGTCAGCAGCGCCTCCCCCGTCGTGTCCAAAAGCTCCACCCGGTCGTCATTGACGGTCAACCAACTGACCCCAGCGAACCACTCGTTGCTCGCGTTCAGGACGCCGTCGCACTCTCCGCCGGCCGCATATGGGTAGAACGTGACAAGCCCGGACGTCGAGGCACGCCACGTACCGTCTACGGCGCACGAGTCGCCGAACACCGCAAACTCATTCGTCGGGCTGATTGTCACGAGCCACCCCTCGAGCGAGGCACGACCCTGCGGCCACCACGCGCCCACCAGGTCGGCCGGGTCGCTCAAGTTGGCGGGGACAAACGCCTGCCCAGTCGGTTCGGCTGTGTCGTCGCGCGCCTGAGCGAACGCAACCACCCCCAAAGCCACGATCACAACAAGCGCCGCGAGGCTGGCCCATCGAACCAGCGATCCCCGCGGTGCCTCTGGCGCCTCAGGTCCGTTGCTCATCCAGCTCCTCCATCGATCCTCAATCCTGATCCGCTACGAACCGGCCGGTCTCGCTGCCGTCCGTGGCGTAGAAGACGAGCTCGTCGCCGTCGAGCCCCACGGCGCGGGCCGGACCCACCATCGCGCTCACGTTGACATTGTCACAACCGATTTCGGTCTGCGCACCAATCCCGGCGAGCCACTCACCGGTTGTGACGCCCATCGACCAGCGGTCGCCAAGGCCATTGCATCCGTCGTAGCCCGACCAGCGTCCACTTACTGCGAACGACGCCTGCGGTCGAGTCCGGTCCGGCCAGCGATCGCTGCCAACGGTCTCCACGGGGATCCACAGACCTGCGGTGAGGACCTCCAGCGACGGCACCTGAACGCCGGCCGGCAGATCCGGAGCAGCGTCGCGCGGGACGAACATCTCGTCCGGGTCGGCCGGCGGCGTGTGCTCGCTCAACACCGCGACCGTTCCACCCGCGAGGTTGCTCAGGCGCACGGCGTCAGGCATCAACTGATAGCGCTGCACACCCTGGAAGTACTCGAAAGCGTCATTTAGGTCGCGGCACTCACTCGTCGCGGAGTTGATGCTCATGATCATCAGGCCAGACGGGGTGGCCGACCAGCTGCCACCGAGCACGCAGGCGCCGTCGCGCAGCGAGACCCGGCCACCGGCATGAAGCCGCACCTCGCGGCCATCGATCGCTGGATCCCCCATGACCTGCCATGACCCGACGAGCTCTTGCGGGTCCTGCTCGGAGCCGCCCCGAGGCCAACCCGGCGTCGCGGCCGGCCAGTCACCGGCGGCGACCGTGACGGCTGTGAGCGCTCCAAGGCCCAGTGCTGCCAGAACAACGACCGCGCTGACCCCTCGTCGCATATGGCTCAGACTCCCCCCGTGCCTGCCTGGTTCCGGGGCGCAACGACGGCGTCGGCGTCTGGTGGGCAGGCCCCCGCATCCTCGGCGACCACCAGGAACCTGCTCGATGCCTCCCCCATCAGCAGCGGGGCTGTCGAGCCAAAGGCAATCACGGCATCGAGCGAGTCACCTCCGGGCGTTGCCGTCACGCGCACGCGGTCGCCGTCGAGCACGGCTGACCACTCGTCGGCTTTCAGCGCCTGCAGCAGTCCGTCAACGGTCGCCGCACACGGCGGCGGAACTTCGGCGAGTGCGTAGGCAAGGAGCTTGTCTGGAATGGGAACGGCAGACCCCTCACGCCACAGCACTCGAGCGGTCAGGCCTTGCGACCGGAGCCTGGCCCCTACCGCCGACCGAGTGCGGCCCAGCTCATCGGCGAGCTGAGACGCCAGCGCGCCACCAGCAAAGCCCTCGGCCAACTGGGTGTCCTCGGCGTCGGTCCAGCGCTTGCCACGTCGGTGGGACTCGTCCGGGGCGTCCGCGGACGCTGCGGCGGCACCCGCGACCACCACCCGCTCTGGCACGGGAAGGACCGGCGGGGCGCCGGCATCGATCTTGGCCAGCGAGGCACGTACCAGGGCGCCGTCGCTGGTCGGCCACATCGGCGGCAAGGAGGCGCGGATGAAGTCGGCGTAGCGGGCATTCGCGAGCCGCGAGTCGAGCACCGCAACCACCCCGACGTCGTCGGCCGACCGGATCAGCCGGCCGGACCCCTGCGCGAGCCGCAGGGAAGCCTGGGTGGCCGACACCTGCATGAATCCGCTTCCGCCATGAGCCTCGACGTACCGAGCCCGCGCCGACGCGAGCGGGTCGTCCGGACGCGGGAACGGCAGCCGGTCGATGACCACCAGCTGCAACGCCGAACCTGGTACATCCACCCCCTGCCAAAGAGACAGCGTGCCGAACAGACACGTCTCGGCGTCGGCGGCGAAGGCTCGGACCAGCTCTGAGATCGCGTCATCGCCCTGGCAGAGCACAGGTACCTCAAGCCGCTCGCGCATCTCATCGGCCGCCTGCTGTGCTGCGCGCATCGAGGAGAAGAGCCCCAGCGTGCGCCCCCCTGCTGCCTCGATCAGCTCGGCGAGCTCGACCAGCGTCGGCTCACTAAGACCATCGCGGCCAGGAGGCGGAAGCTGCGCCGCCATGTAGAGAATCGCCTGCTTGCCGTACTCGAAGGGCGAGCCAACATCGAGGCCGCGCCAGGGCGGCGCGCCTTCACCGGTCAGGCCAACCCCACGCGCCACCGGCTCGAACCCCCCGCCGAGCTCGAGGGTGGCCGACGTGAGCACGACGCGGCGCTCCTCGAAGAGACCGGCCCGCAGCAGCCCGCCGACGAAGAGCGGCGCGCGATACAGGGTCGGCGGACGCCGCTCTGGCTTGGTGAGCCAGACGACGTCCTGCTCACCGGCGACGACGAGCCGTCCAGCGACCTCGTGCACCTCCTCAACAGCCGCGCGTGCCCGCACCCGGCTCGCAACATCATCGTCACCGCTCTTGGTGGTGCCGATGGCAGAGAGCGCATCGTGACCGGCATCGCGCACTGCGACGAGCACATCGAAGAGGTGGCCGGAGACCTCGCCCAACCGGCCCTCTGGCGCTTCGGCGAGCACCCCGTCCAGGGCCGCGGCCGCGTCCAGGAGCCGCTGGGTGGCGCCTTCTCCCGCGAATTTACGGCTACGTCTTGCCGCACGCTCGACCATCGGGGCAGTCAGCTCGTCGGTGACGGCACCTGTGGCGCGGTCGGCGAGCTCATGCGCCTCGTCGACGACGATGACGTCGGACTCCGGCAGCAGCCGGGCGTCGGAGAGGGCATCGATGGCGAGCATGGCGTGGTTGGTGACGACGACGTCAGCCTCGCGGGCCCGCTCGCGGGCGATCTCGGCCCAGCAGTCGTCGGCGAACGGGCAGCGTTGCGCGCCCAGGCACTCGTGCGGCGTCACCGACAGGCTGCGCCAGGCTCGCTCGTCGGGAGCGGGGAGCACCTCGTCGCGGTCACCGGTCTCGGTCTGCTCGGCCCACTTGCGGATCCGGACGACGTCGCGACCGGCTTTCGAGGTGGGCGTTGGAGCGAAGAGGGCGTCCTCGTCGTCCGGCTCCTGCTCGCCGGTGTTGAGCCGGTGCAGGCAGAGGTAGTTGCTGCGTCCCTTGAGCATGGCGAAGACCGGGCGGCGTCCGAGCAGCGGTTCGAGCGAGTCGACCAGACGCGGCAGGTCGCGGTCCACCAGCTGCCGCTGTAACGCGATCGTGGCGGTCGAGATGATGGCGCTGTCGTGATGCGCGAGGACAGGTACCAGGTAGGCCAGCGACTTTCCCGTGCCCGTTCCGGCCTGCACCAGTAGGTGCTCACCGGTGTCGAGGGTGTCGGCAACGGCCTCGGCCATCTGCTGCTGGCCCGCGCGCGGCGTCCCACCGATGGCGGCAACGGCAGCCTCAAGCAGCTCCTTGACGGTCGGTGGCGTTGGGGTGTCGGACACCGGGCCAGCCTAGGGTCAGCCGCCGTCAGCTGGTCCCACCGTCCACACCCTCGACAGACACCAAGTGACCGGACCGCCTCCAGAGGGACGGCGAAGTCACTCGTTGTGCGCCCGTGGGCTGTGAACCGTCAGAGTCCGAGCTCTGACGCCATGCCGGCCAGCGTGTAGCGCCGCGCCCACCGCGCGTTGTGGCCAGGCACCTCCAGGCGAACCTGCTCGGCGATGCCGTTCATCAGCAGCACCCACCGGAGCGCGAAGGCACCGACCTCCGACGCCTCAAGCGCGCCAAAATCCCCACTCTCGACGCCACGCGCGACCCAACCGCTGAGGTCGGCGATCCAACCCTGCTCGAGCTCGGCGACCTGCGCCTGCCCTTCGACGTCGCCGGGAGGCTGGGCACTGACCTGCGCCCACAGGTTCCACCGAGGGTCCGAAGCCGACACCGGCAGGTAGAGGTCGACGAAGCGCTGGATGGCCCGCCACGGCGACCGGTAGCGGGCCAGCTCGGACCCACGGTGTTCGGCGAGCTCGGTCTCGCTCCAGCGCAGCGTCTCCAGGAGCACCCGGTCCTTGCGGCCGAAGTAGTAGAGGATGTGACCGGGACTCATCCCGACCCTGTCGGAGATGTCCTTCAACCGCACGCCTTCCGCCCCCCGCTCGGCGAACGCGTCAACCGCAGCAAGCAGGACGCGTCTTCGCTGGTCGGGGCGCTCCCCCGCGGCCTTAGGCGTTGCCGCCTGCGCCCCCCGCGGACGCACCGGGCCACTCATCTCACACCGACTGATGGACGATCTGTCCGCCGACCATCGTCAGGTCGACCTGCGCTTCGAGCAACGCCGCGGGCTCCAGCGCGAATAGGTCGGCAGAGAAGACAGCGAGGTCTGCGAGCGACCCAACGCGCAGGTCACCCCGATCGGCCTCGGTGTAGACCGAGTACGCGCTGCCCCAGGTGTACGCACGCAGGGCAGTCTCGAGATCGACCCGCTCCTCTGGCACCCAGGAGCGCCCTCCGTCGAGGTCGGCCCTGGTGAGCGCCGTGTAGAGACCGACAAGTGGGTCCATCTCGGCCACGTTCCAGTCGCTGGAGAACGCCAAGGTTGCACCGCGGTCGGCGAGGCTCCGCATCGGCCACGCGTAACGCCACCGTTGCTCGCCGACGTTCTCGCGCCACTGCTGCACGATCTCAGGGGCGCAGTGTCGCGGCTGCATACACGCCACAACGCCGAGCTCAGCGAAGCGGTCGAGGTCGCGCTCGTCGGTGCACTCCACGTGCACGATCTGATGGCGGGTGTCGCGACGACCGTTGCGCTCTCTGGCCGCAGCAAACGCGTCCAGCGCGGTGCTGATCCCTCGATCCCCCGTTGCGTGAACGAAGCACGGGAAGCCGCGTCGGTCGAGCTCGGTGACGACGTCGGCGAACTCGTCGGGGTCGTAGTACGTCCGGCCGCGGGTGTCGGGGCGGTTGGCGTACGGCTCGAACATCGCGGCGGTGTGCGGCTCGACGATGTCGTCGATGTAGAGCTTGACCGGAAGAACCCGCAACCAGTCATCGGTATACCGGTCGCGGGCTGCCTCGAAGGCGTCCAACGTTGCGGCCGGTGTCCCGACCGGATGGAAGAGCGCGGCGACAACCCGGACGGGAGCGGCTCCCTCCGCCCTGGCACGGGAGAACAGCTTGAGGTCGTCAATGGCGTTCTGCGGCTCCACCACGGTGGTGATCCCGTAGCTGGCCGCCATCTGCAGTCCGGCAACGACCCGGCCGTACTGCGCATCGAGGGAGTAGGCGGGCGAGACCTGCTGCAGCGCCTTCTGGCCGGCATCCTCGATCCCCTTGACCGCGAAGTCTGCGACGTAGCCGGTCGGACGTCCATCGGAATCGCGCTCGACGGTGCCCCACGGGACGTCACCAGATCCCTCACCGATCCCGAAGGCGGCAAGTGCCGGACGGTTCAGGACGACCGCATGCACGCTGTAGTCGAGCAGCATCACCGGACGCCCACCGCCAGCGCCGTCGAGATCCTCGGCCCGCGGATGGCGCGCCTCAGGAAGCGCCGCGTAGTCGAAGCCTTCACCATGCACCCAGGTGGCGCCCGGGTTCTCAGCCAGCCAGCCGGCGATCGCCTCACGCACGCCGCCGAGTGTCGTCGCACCAGCCAACTGCACAGCGTCGGTTCCGGTCCCGAGCCGGACGTGGTTGTGCGCGTCGACGATGCCGGGTGTCACCAGCCGGCCGCCGAGGTCGATCACCTCAGACGCATCGCCTGCCAAACGATCCGCCTCCGTGTCGGAGCCCACCCAAGCGATGCGGTCACCGCGCAGCAGTATCGCTTGGGCAACAGGAGCGTCACTCTGACCCGTCCAGACCATGCCTCCCCGAAGCAGTCGCATCGTCGGCTCTCCTGCGGGGGTCATCTCAGGGTCCGTCATAGGCACATTGAATCAAATTCTAGTATTTGATTCAACATCTCCGTGAGGTGGATCGACGTCTTCTACCCGCCAGCACTCGCTGTGCGCGGCCTGTAACTCCCGAGCCGTCAGCTGGTCGGACCGTCAGGCGCCGTCGATGGACGTCAGGGCCGCGGCCAGGTCGGGGTGGACGCGTGCATGTACAAACGTGCCGTCCTCGCGATGCTCCTCGCTGAGCACCTCCCCCTCTGTGTGCATCCTCGAGACCAGGTCTCCGCGGGCGTAGGGAACGACAACCTCGACGTCGACGGGGGGATGCGGCAGCGCATCCTCGATCCGCTCCCGCAGCTCGTCAAGACCGAGACCGGTGTGCGCCGAGACCGTAATGGCTCCCGGTTCGCGGCGGCGAAGTCTTGCCACGGTGAGCGGGTCCGCAAGGTCGGCCTTGTTGATGACAACGATCTCCGGCAAGTTCCCGGCACCGATCTCCGCAAGCACCTCACGGACAGACGTCAGCTGGCGCTCCGGGTCGGGATCAGAACCGTCGACGACGTGGAGTAACAGGTCGGCATCGGTCACCTCGTCCAGAGTCGACCGAAACGCCTCAACCAACTGGTGCGGCAGGTGACGCACGAACCCCACCGTGTCGGCGAGTGTGTACAACCGGCCGTCGGCAGTCCGGGTCTTGCGCACGGTGGGGTCCAGCGTCGCGAAGAGTGAGTTGTCGACCAGAACTCCAGCACCGGTCAGCCGGTTCATCAGGCTCGACTTGCCGGCATTGGTGTATCCAGCGAACGCCACAGCCGGGACGCGGTTGGCCCGACGACGTCCCCGCTTGGTCGCTCGAGATGTCTCCATCGCTCGCAGCTCGCGTCGCAACTTGGCGACCTTGTCGCGGATTCGCCGTCGATCGGTCTCGATCTTTGTCTCACCGGGGCCGCGCGTCCCCACACCGCCGGTAGCACCACCGGCACGCCCGCCGGCCTGGCGAGAGAGCGACTCACCCCACCCGCGGAGCCGGGGCATCAGGTACTGCATCTGCGCCAGCGAGACCTGCGCTTTGCCCTCCCGGCTCTTGGCGTGCTGGGCAAAGATGTCAAGGATCAGCCAGGTGCGGTCAACGACCTTGACCTTGACGACGTTCTCGAGCTGGATCAGCTGCCCTGGTGTCAACTCTCCATCGCAGACCACCGTGTCGGCAGCATGCTCGATCACGATGTCGCGGAGCTCGCGCGCCTTGCCCGACCCGATGTAGGTAGCGGCGTCCGGCTTGTCACGCCGTTGGATGACACCGTCGAGCACTTCAGCGCCTGCGGTCTCGGCCAGCGCAGCAAGCTCACGCAACGAGTTCTCGGCATCAGTGATGGTTCCGGACGTCCAGACACCCACCAGCACGACACGCTCGAGTCGAACCTGCCGGTACTCGACCTCGGAGACGTCCTGCAGCTCGGTCGACAGCCCCCCGACCCGACGAAGCGCAGATCGGTCTTCGAGGTCAAGCGTTCCCACGTCGGGTTCTTCGAATGTGTCTGTCATCACTTCCGAGGATCTCACGTCTGGCAAATGAATTCAGGTCGGACGAGGACAGGGGGTCCTGAGTAGTCGAGGATGACGCCATGAGATCTGAGGAGCTTCGCGAGACCCAGCGACCGCTGAAGGAGGGGTACGCCGCTGCTCCCGGGACGGCGACCGTCACTCTCCGCGCCACCGGGGCCTTGGGCGAGGGCGTGACGTGCTCGGTCGATACCGGGCGGCAGATGGTGAAAGCGGGGCTCCACCCCTCAACGGGCGGAACAGGCATGGCCGCCTGCTCAGGTGACCTGCTGCTTCAGGCCCTTGTCGCCTGCGCCGGCGTGACCCTACAGGCGGTGGCGACCTCCCTCGACTTCCCCGTTGCCGGAGGCACGGTCACCGCCGAAGGCGACTTCGACGTCCGCGGAACGCTCGGTGTCGACCGTGAGGTCCCTGTGGGGTTCTCGGCCATCCGGTTGCACTTCGCCGTCCAGGGCGATCTGACCGACGAGCAACGACAGACCCTTCTGCGCCTCACTGAGCGCTACTGCGTCGTGCTGCAGACCCTGCAGACCAGCCCGGCGCTATCAGCTTCGCTCGACGTCAGCTGACGACTCGGGTCAGCTGAAGACATGGGTCAACTGAACGTGTGCGCGTAGGCCGCATGGAGCAGGTCGACGAGCTCGGCCTGCTCGCTCGTACTCAGACCGTCGTAGGCTACGGCCACTAGGTCGTCGGTCAGCTCCTCGATGCGTTCGCGGAGTGTGCGGTCCGCGTCGGTCACCTGCGGGAACGGCGGCTCCCACCCGTAGTCACGCGCGTTCTCCTCCCCGCCTTGGTTGGCGAGGACGGCCATCAAGGGGTCGAGCTGCAGGGCAGCGAGTGCAACTCCGTGGCAGGCGCCGCGGTGCTCGCGCAGCACCTGCATCACCTGGGCACAACGCTCAGCAGCGAAGGCCGGCCCCGCGTCCGGGAGCGGGACGGCCCGCCAGCCCGCGAACAACGGAAGCCCGACCACGTCGGATGCGTCGACCACCTTCTGACCAAGCTCGGAGAGTCGATCGACGTCGGCAAAGCCGGCCAGTCGCTCTCGCCCCCACTGGTGACACACCGCGAGATACCGGCTGAGCCCCTCGGCCGGCGTCATCAGGGCGCGAGCGATCTCCCACTCACGGCGAAGATGGTCGGCCGGAAAGAAACAGGCGGCCGCCAGGATGACGTCTGGGTCGACATCTCCGAGCACTCCGTGTCTGCCGAGGAAGTAGAGCTGCCAGTCGACCATTCCCGCATCCAACGTCGCCTGCTCCTCGGCATCGCTCGACATCCAGCTGCCGCCAAGGTCACCGATCGGCCCTTTGGCAGCCACGGCGGTTGCTCTGGCCTGCTGCGATGCAGTCATCCGCGCTCCATCCACCACTGCTCGTCGATGACGCCACGGGCCACGATGACAGCTGGCCCCTTCAGATCGAGCTGACCGTCGGAGTGTTCGGTCACCCAAACGGTGCCACCGGGCACGTCCACTCGGATGGTGGACGGCGCCACGTCACTCCGCTCGCCCAGTGAACCCAGATCGCTCGGCTCGTCCTGCGAACCCCGATCGTCAGATCGACGACGCCATGCCCAGGCGGCGGCAACCGCACCGGTGCCACACGATCGTGTCTCGCCGACTCCTCGCTCGTGTACGCGCATCGCAATGCGGTCAGCCGCGCGCGGCACCACGAACTCGACGTTGACCCCATCGGGGAAGGCATCGCCTGGTGCAACACTCGGAGCGCTGGTGAGAGGCCCGGCGTCGGCGAGGTCTTCGACGAACGCCACGGCGTGGGGGTTCGGCACCCACACCGGCGTCGCCGCCCACTCGTCGCGGCCAACGCTTACCGCTACCGACCGAGCAGAAGTCGTTGCCACCCCCATTCCGACGATGACATCGCCGTCGAGGAATCGCACACTTCGCTGACCGCCCCTGGTCTGCACGACGAACTCGTCGGCCGCAACAAGGCCCGCGTCCCGAAGCGCAAGGGCGAACACGCGCGCGCCATTACCGCACATCTCAGCGATGCTGCCGTCGGCGTCTGGAAATGACCCTCGCCGCTATCGACGTCTTGCGCGGTGAGCGCGCCGCTCGCCGTCAGCATGCCGTCCTCGGTCACCGCGCCGGTGGCCGTGCCGGTGA
>JANLWJ010000093.1:0-12098 GCA_031364455.1 Actinomycetes bacterium
GTCGGCGATCGCAATTATTGGGGACGAGGGGTCGCTACCGATGTCCTTCGATCGGTGTGCGCGTACGCGTTCGATGTCCAGAACGCAAGGAAACTGACGGCGGGCGCAATGGCGCCGAACGTTGCCGTGATCAAGGCGTTCAAGCGGATCGGGTTTTCCGAAGAAGCCCGTCTGCGGAAGCAGTTGCTGGTTTTCGGCGACTATGTGGATCACATTTTGATGGGATGTTTTCGCGACGAGCTGAAAAATGGCTAGTCTGCGCGCCCTGTCACTCGTTGCCTCGCTCAATGCAAAGGAAATCCTCTTCCGGTTTGGGTTGTGGGCCCCGGACTTGCCGCGAGATTTGATGGAATCCGTTTCGAAGCTCGTCAAAGCCAACGAGCCCTACTGGCCAAAGATGGAGTATGGCGATATCAGGATTCTGGTTGAAGGCCACTTGTCCCAATACGGGCCCAACTACGCTTTCAGAACGGCTGTCGCGGCGCGCGCGCTCAAAGAGAAACTGCATTTCGGAATCGAGGTGGTCTTCAACGGCTACAGCCATCAATGGCTCGCCGCGAAGGAGGTCTACCAGTCGTTTGGCATCGACAAGGCCATTTATCTTGGCACGGCGATGTTTCCCTTAAACATCGGGTTCTATTGCTTTTCCAGATTGATTGCGATTTGGTACAGGGCCAAGCTGAAATCACCCGAAGATATCCTGAAAATCACGCTCAACGGCATAAAAGTGGGCGACCTGATTTACGACGATATTATCCGCGAAGGCCCCAATAAAACCGTGGATACTCTGGATCGTCGTGTAACGGCGGCAATAGCGCGAAACCTCAACTACTACTTCAAGTATCAGCGCCTGTTTAAAAGACGCGTCTATGCCTACTACATCGCAACCCATACCGCGTATTCCGAATACGGAATGTTATGCAGGGTAGCTTTGATGAATGGTGTGAAAGTCATAGAAACGACGGATATACAGATGTCTTTTTATGACCGGATCTCAAGCGAGATCCTGCCTACCTATCATGAAGGTATCAGGAATTCGATCGTGACTGATCTGCGCAACGGCGCGTCGAAACGTGACGCGCGGCTTGTGCGAGCAAGAGCGGCCTTAAAGGAACGGCTGGACGCAAACGTCAGCCAGGTGGATGTGCAGAATGCCTACTCTGGAACGATATTCAGCAAGGCCGCGCTAAAAGACGAACTAGGGATACGCAATTCGCACAAAATCGTATTTGTAATGGCCCATGTATTTTCCGATGCCCCTCACCTGAGCAGCGCCATGCTGCATCCCGACTACTATCGCTGGCTATCGTCCACTCTTGACATCGCGCAACGCTCGTCAGCGCTCAACTGGATCGTGAAGCCTCACCCGTCATGTGCAATTTATGGCGAAGAAGGGGTGGTCGAGGGGATGGTGCGCAATCTTGCCTCCGACAAGATTTATTTGTGCCCACCAGCCCTAAATACCAAGTCTATCGAGGCATGTGCGGATGCGCTCGTGACCGTTCACGGTACTGCGGGGTTGGAGTTTTCTTGTCTTGGGATTCCGGTGGTATTGGCTGGCCGTCCTTTCTATTCCGGTTTCGGTTTTACGCTAGAACCGGATTCGATTGCGCAATACGACCAAGCGCTAATAAACCTCCGGAACGTAAGCCCGTTGTCAGAAAAGGGAGAAAATCGGGCACTCGAGGTCTATGCGATCTGGGAAGCGCTGTTCGATTGGAATAACCCAATTGTCACTTCCGACGTGGTCGCCAACGTATGGGGAAACGGAAGACCACGGAACCTCGAACAATCCTACACTATGATTGCGGACAACTTGCGCGCGGCCAACCCTAGAAAACTTAAACTCTGGGAATTTGCGCAAACTGTTGCGGAATAAGGCCAGATGCTGCTAAAGCGGACTTACAGCTATGGCCGCCGAAAGCTTGGAGCGCTATGGCACAAATTGTTTCTCTGCGCATTGGTAGTTCCATGGCTGCGAATCCGGGGTGAATTGAGCAAGCCCTATTCCGTGCATCCTGCGTACAGAGGCGCTGTGGTTGTCGAACAGAAGCGACTCTACAAAGTTGCTTTGGGCCGAAAGAGTACGATTGCCATCGAATATGGGAACTATGTGCAAGCTAGTCAGAGGTGGCCGGAATTGCACGGCATCCTTCCGGACTGTCAGTTTCACGATGAATTTCTTTTCAGTTATTTGACCATGACCCGGTATCAGCCGATTGGTCTGGAAAGAGCGATTGTCCACGCATCAAACCTGTACCAACTGATGCGAACCTGTCGCTCGCCAGAAACACAGACGATAGCCATGTCGGATTCAGAAGAGTTAGGCGCGGGTTTTGAGGTCATATCCCAGTTGTATGATGATGCGACTAGTCGAGCGGTTCATGAACACGTCGAGTCATTTCTGAATTCCGGTGACTATCATGTTGGCTTCGCGCATGGAGATTTTCATTCCAGAAATATTATGGTTGACGATTGTGGTAAGCCCCGACTGATCGATCTTGATTGCATTCGCCTTAATGGCATCCAGGAACTGGATGCTTTGTATTTTGTGCTGGAAATGGAGTGGTCGGAGTCGGGGGCACTCTGGTATCGCACAATAGTTGATTTCCTTTGTGGAAGTGTTCCTTGCAACCCCAAGTCGGTACTGAGTGGATTCGGCGTCGAGAATAGTTTTGCGCTTGGTGTCACTTATCTTGTCGATCGTATCGGCCAGGAGTCGAGGAACTTCGGATTTAAGTACACCCGCGAAATGCTGGGCCCAGCTATTGGCGAGATTCAGTCGGTCAAACGGAAAAGCCGTGGAGCATCCCAACCATGATTGAATCCATAAATCACAATGGCCATAAGCTGGCAATCATCCTCCGTGCCGAGTATCGGGAGGAGGGAATTCGGTTCTTTACGCCTGACGACTTCTCTCAGCAACTTGGATACATGAATCGGCCGAAGGGCTACGTCATTCCGCCGCATGTACATAATTCCGTGGCGCGTCAAGTGCACTTCACTAAGGAGGTGTTGTTCATAAAGTCGGGTAAGGTAAGAGTCGATTTTTACGACGACAATCAAAATTATCTTGAAAGCCGCGTGTTAAACCAGGGTGACGTAGTACTTCTGGCGTTTGGTGGTCACGGGTTCGAGATATTGGAGGCTTGCGAAATGATCGAGGTCAAGCAAGGGCCTTATGCCGGCGATTCTGATAAAACCCGCTTCGATCCTGTATCAAAAGAGATGCTCAAGTGGTCAAAGTAGCACGACCCATGGGAGGTATTACTTCGGTCAATCGGGCGCTTGAACCAGAATCGGAAATGTCACTCGCGACGAGTCGAAAAATCACTATGCGGCGAATCGTTGAGAGCCGGCCTCGACCTGGCGAAAATCTACCAACAACGCTTTGCGTTCCCGGTCCTTGTCTTTACGGAAATCGCCCCGACGGTGGACGCCCTGCACGTTGAACAGAATCCCGGTGCCCTTGGCACCACTGAGTAACGATTTTTGAAAACCGCGGCGCTCGACATATCGAAGCAGCGACATGGGTTTTACGTTGTGCTTGGCGCCGTTAAAGTATCGGATGGAATCACCGTACTCCTGTAGTACCCGCGATGGGCCGCAGGCATGACTTCCCTTGTAGTACGTAAGCGGACCATTATCATCATCCACATCGCTGAGATAAAAAAACGCCTTGAAGCTTGGATAGAATACGTCCGCGTGGGGAATGTCCTGGCCGTCTTCCTGGAGCGATATTTCCTTGCGCGACTTGCTATGAAGAATTGCCACGTAGGGACTGATTGAAAAATGCTTCCTTGTGAGGAACATGCCGACTTCGTCCCAACGACAGGCTTTCCGGATCAGCGAATAGATTCTTTTGTAGTCGTCCGTGTCTTTGATGGGGCCTTTGGAAGTGGCAATGGCCAATTCCGAAAAATCTTCGAAATGATCCATCTTGTCATGCTTGTGCTGTTCGAAGAATTCAAGAATGGCCTGCGTGTCGGCGGGAGCTAATGCGTTTGGCCAAATGACGAACCCGTTGCCTCGCATGTCACTGGCAAAGCGGCTTGGAAGAAAATCGGCCTTGATCGGGACGCGCAGTTTGAATCTTAAATTGAAGTACACATGACGCAAGATCTGATAACCGAGCAGGTTGGGGACCAGTCCTCCTTTGTACTTGCTTGGCGCATATCGCCAGAAAAAAATGCTTCTTTGCAACTCGTCCGCTCTCTGGGCATATTTCACGCGAGACTCATTGTTGCTGTTCCGTTCGAAATACAGTTTCAATATGGGGAACAAGGCACGCAAAAAGCAGAATTGCGAGAGCATTTCGATCGAAGACTTTGCAATAGATCTTAATTGCATGAAAAAGTGGCTCCATTTGATCGGGTCTGGGTGCCGAGGGCTAATAAAGCAGTCAGAATTCTTGTGTGATGCACTGGATTGGACTTCAATCCGAACACGGCGCCATCGCTGGTTCGCAAGAGATCATTACACTAGAATATTATCCTGCCGCCATTTTCTTACGTCCAGGCCGCAATTTCCATCCATACTTTGAAAGTCGTTCATCAAGCTTTGGCGATTGCCGTGTGCGGGCACCCGGGGCGACTCCTTTTTAGCGAAAATCCACACGCATAACCAGAATGAATCACACGGAATTCATTCCCGTCAATGAACCCTTATTGAACGGAAACGAAGAGAAATATCTCGTCCAATGTATCCGTACGGGCTGGATATCCTCTGAGGGGCCGTTCGTCAAGCAGTTCGAAGAGCGGTTAGCCTCCCGTGTCGGCCGCAAGTACGGTGTCGCCGTTTCCAATGGTTCGGTCGCGCTCGATACCGCCGTTGTTGCCTTGGGAATCGGGGCAGGCGACGAAGTCATTATGCCGACTTTCACCATCATTTCGTGCGCAGCGGCCATCGTTCGTGCGGGTGCGATTCCTGTATTGGTCGACTGCGACTTTGAGACCTGGAACATGGATGTGAGCCAGATTGAGGCACGCATCACTCCCCGTACCCGTGCAATCATGGCCGTGCATATCTTCGGTCTTCCGACGGACATGACGCCACTACTGGATCTTGCTCGCAAGCATGGACTCAAGGTGATCGAAGATGCAGCGGAAATGCACGGGCAAACCTGCACCGGTCAACCTTGTGGAAGTTTTGGGGAAATCAGCACATTCAGCTTCTATCCGAACAAGCATGTGACGACTGGCGAAGGCGGTATGATTGTTACTGATGATCGCTCCATAGCCGAGCGGTGTCGCAGCCTTCGCAATCTGTGTTTCAAGCCCGAGCAGCGTTTTGTGCACGACGAACTCGGTTGGAACTTCCGAATGAGCAATCTGCAAGCGGCTTTGGGGGTGGCTCAACTGGAGCGGCTCGATGAATTCGTGGCTATCAAGCGGCGTATGGGGGCGCGTTATACAACGCTCCTCGCTGGTACTCCTGGCATCCAGTTGCCGTTAGCGCAGTCACACCATGCGGATAACATTTACTGGGTATACGGTGTCGTGCTCGAAGACGCGGTGCCGTTCGACGCAAAGGAGGCCATGGAGCGCCTGGCAAAACTGGGGATCGGCACTCGTCCTTTTTTCTGGCCCATGCATCAGCAGCCGGTATTCAGGAAAATGGGCCTGTTCGCAGGAGAAATTCATCCCATCGCAGAACGTATTGCCCGTCGCGGATTTTACATTCCGAGTGGGTTGGCTCTGAATCACGTGCAGATAGAACGTTCTGCAGAAGCAGTCAAGGAAATTCTGCGATGAATGAGATTTTCGACGCATATGCCCGCTACTATGACTTACTCTACCGTGACAAGGATTATGGCGGCGAGACGGAGTATGTCGCGTCGTGTATTCGGGAGCACGCGCCGCAGGCAAAACGAATCCTTGAACTAGGTTGTGGTACCGGGGCCCATGCTGAACATCTGGCGCGAATGGGATATACAGTACATGGGGTGGACCTGAGCGAAGCCATGCTCGCCGACGCCGAGGCGCGCAAAGCCCGTCTGCCGGCTGAAGTAGGCGGGCTGCTATCGTTCGGCCTTGGAGATGTTCGCACTGTGCGTACGGGCGAGACCTACGACGCTGTGATCTCACTCTTCCATGTGATGAGCTACCAGACCGCCAACTCCGATCTGGAGGCCGCCTTTGAAACCGCTTCGGTTCATTTACCGAAGGGTAGCCTGTTTCTGTTCGACTTCTGGTATGGCCCCGCCGTACTGACGCAGAAGCCCGAAGTCCGCATCAAGCGCCTCGAGGACGACGAAATTAAAGTAACGCGCATTGCTGAACCGGTAATGCGGGTAAACGACAATTTGGTCGAAGTGAACTATACGGTTTTTGTCGAGTTGAAGGCGACCGGAGAGACGGAGTCCGTGCAAGAAACACACAGAATGAGGTATTTATTCCTACCGGAATTGATTCGGTATCGAACGGGCACGTTCGAAGAACGGGCAACCAAGGCCTGGATGAGCAACGAGTCCCTAAATACAGACTCTTGGTCAGGCATTCAGATCCTGGCTCGTGTGTAATCCGCTATGAAAGTCATTGCGATTCTGGAAGATGAAATTGCAGTGGGCGGTGGGTTTAATCAGGCATTGAATGCGATACTGCAAATGCAGAGAATCTGCAACGGGCGATTTGATTTCGAAGTTCTTGCGAAAGGCAAATCCAACAATGACTATTTGCGGAACCTGGGAATTGAGGCGAAGCCATTCTCGTTTTCTCTCATCGACAAGCTGATATTGCGGCTGAGTCTCTACCGATGGTGGCACCAACTGCAAGGTCGCCTGAAGCTGGTGAGTTCTTTCGAGAAGAATTTGATGAAACACGGCTGCGATCTGGTTTACTTTGTGAAACAGACTGAACTGTCAGCCGTATTGCAGCGGCTCAATTTTATTACGACGTTATTTGATTTGTGTCATCGCGATGCGACTGATTTTCCAGAAGTTCGTGAATTTGGCCAGTTTCGAGCACGAGAAAACTACTTCAATACTCACCTCACTGGAGCCCTCACCGTTTTGACGGATTCCCCGGCGTTGGCGGCCGCCGCTGCGAGTCGATATGGAGTTGACCGCGATCGGCTACTGCCCATGCCCTTTGGGCCGGCGCCATTCCTGGACGGGCGCGTCGCGAACGAAAAAGTCCTGGTCCTTCAGAAGTATGGGCTGGCCGAAGGTTATTTGTTTTATCCGGCCCAATTCTGGGCGCATAAGAACCATATCCGGATTCTCGAGGCTCTGGTCACCCTGAGAGACCGCGGGCAGCATCCGAATGTGGTATTTGCCGGAGGGGACAAAGGGAATCGTCAGCACGTGGAGAAGTTTGTCGACACGCATGCTCTGCGTGAGCAAGTACGCTTTTTGGGGTTCGTTCCGGCACCGGATATGCGTGGATTGTACGAAGGATGCTCGGTAGTGGTAATGCCGACCTACTTTGGGCCGACGAATTTGCCGCCGCTCGAGGCCTGGATAATTGGAAAGCCGCTAATTTATTCTTCTTATTTTGCAGAGCAGACTGGTGAAGCGGCCATATATGTGGACCCCGATAATGCGGGAGATCTTGCGCGAGGCATACAGGAATCGATGGAACCTGAGATATCGGCCAATTTGGTCAGACTCGGGACGCTTCGCCTGCGGCAGATAGAGCAACAGCGGACAGATGCCGAAATGGAATTGCTTCGACGATTGCACCAATTCGAATCGCGGCGAAAATGTTGGGAATAAACCGGTTGGCTTGTCCCAGCAGAGCTGCGGATCGCTTCGCTCAAAGTGCGAGCGCAGGGTTTTGAAGAAATTCCGGACATCAAATCCCATAAATTAGCTAACGCGGTTAAGCAAAAATAAGGAATATTTCCCGCCTATCACAAGTAAATCTCGTTCATGTCACATCGAATCAGAAATCTACTGCGAAAAGCCGGCATCGAAGCTTATCGATACACGGTTCATACGTCGTCGGGCGCGCAACTTGATCGCTTGCTGCAGTACTGCAGTATCGATCTGGTATTAGACGTCGGTGCAAACTATGGACACTACGCAACCGAGTTGCGCGCTCACGGTTATTCCGGGCGAATTGTTTCATTCGAACCCTTGGCGACCGCACATGCGAAACTCCAAGAAGCAGCCTGCGGCGACGCCACCTGGAACGTTGCGCCGCGCATGGCGCTGGGAGAAGTGGATGGAGAAATTAGCATCCATGTCGCGGGCAATTCCCTCAGCAGCTCGATCCTTGACATGCTTCCATTGCATGAGCAAGCCGCTCCGGGATCAGCCTACGTGGCTAGGGAGACCGTTCCATTGAAGCGCCTCGACCATGTCGCGGGCGATTTTCTCAAAGGATCCCATCGTGCGCTGCTGAAAATCGACACCCAAGGCTACGAAGATCGCGTGTTGACAGGAGCGCAAGGAATGCTGGATCGCGTAGTTGCTATCCAGAGCGAGCTATCCCTGGCACCGCTGTACGCTGGCCAATTGCTGTTTGACGAGATGCGGTCGAACATCGAGGCGATGGGATTTGTCTTGTTTGCAATTTTTCCCGGATATGTGCACGAACGAACCGGGCAGACGCTGCAGATTGACGGGTTTTTTATTCGTCCGGAAATCACTGCCGGCGATTTCCGATGGCCGTGATCGAGCCCGAATCAAAAGCGCCTTTGTTCGCTGATTACCCGGCATTGCCGCGCCCCGAGAGCCAGAGAGGTGGGCTGCGCGCGCAGGAAGCCGCTGGCACTTTTGCCGCTCCCACACCGCGGGTAAGCATAGTTACCATCGTACGAAATAGCGCCAAGACCTTGCCGCGTACGCTGGAAAGCGTACTTTCTCAGGATTTCCGGCAGATCGAATACGTCGTAGTCGACGGTGGTTCCACGGACGGTACGCTGGATGTTTTGCGAGCGAGTCAAAATCGCATTGACCTTTGGATCAGCGAACCGGATCGCGGAATCAGCGACGCCTTCAACAAGGGCATTGCCTTTTCCAGGGGCGAGATCATTGGATTGCTCAACAGCGACGACTGGTACGAACCTGGTGCGATCGGCGCCGTCGTGAATGCCATGAACCTTAGCCGCGCCGACATTGCCTGCGGCAAAATGCAGTACTGGGATGGCGATCACAGAACCTATCTAACGAACAGCGCCCCGGAGCTTTTGCAGGCAGGCATGACAATAGGCCATCCGACTGTATTTGTCCGTCGGAAATACTACGAGGAAAGCGGTCTGTATCGACTCGATTTTCGTCTGGCGATGGATTACGAGTGGTTGCTTCGCGCAAAAACCGCAGGCGCACAATTCGTGACGCTGGACCGGTGTTTGTCCAATATGCAGAGCGGCGGAGTCGGCGACCGCCGCTGGCGCATGTCGCAGCGCGAGGTCGCGCGGGCGCGCGCCTTACACATTCCTGGTGCCGATACGTCACTTGCGTACCACGCTTACGTCAGCCGCAGCATCTTCAGGGGCGTGATCCGTCGCGGCCTGGACGGCCTTGGCTTAGGCGTGATCCGGCGTATGTACCATCGTTGGTTGTCACCAGTGACGGTGATATCGAATCACGAAAACGGCAAGCGCCGCTGAAATCATGTCTAACGTGGTCCCGTCCGTCTCGATTTGCATTCCCACCTACAACTATTGCGAATATCTCTCATATGCTTTGGATTCTGCGTTGGCGCAGAGCAGAAAGGATATTGAGGTAGTAGTGGTAGATGACTACTCCACAGACGGCAGTGTTGCTCTCGTGAAGGAGTACGCCAGACGGGACAATCGAGTGGTGCTGTACGAGAACCCGCAGCGTCTTGGACTTACCCGGAATTTCAATCAGTCTCTGCGTTTGGCGCGAGGGAAGTACGTCAAATTTCTTTGTGCGGACGACGTGCTTGCGGCGCAATGTGTCGAGAAGATGGTTTCGGCATTCGAAGCTGAGCCCAGCGCAATGTTGGTGGGATGCAGGCGCTTTTTCTTTAATGATGCTAAGCACGTCATCGGAGAGCGCGGATACGGAAGGAAAAGCCAGATCGTTGACGGGCGGCGAGCCATTCACAAGTGCTTCTTTGCGGGGAATCTCATCGGCGAACCCACCGCAGTCCTTTTTCGAAAGGCGGATTTCGATGGAGGTTTCAACGAGGACTACTTTCAGGCACTTGATATGGAGTTGTGGTTCAGATTGCTCGAACAAGGTTCGTTTGTTTTTCTCGCGGAAGCGCTTTGCGGCATTCGAGAGCACCCCACCAGGGGCACCAATAACAATTTGCGCGCAGGCAATGTGGTGCCGGATAAGATTAGAATCTTCGACAATTACATGCGCAAATCGTATTTGCACGGCTCGCTTCTCGAGAGATTGCTATGGGATTCCAGAATGGCATCCAGTGTGGCAAGGCAATCGGCGGCGGGCGCGCCAGTAAAAAAAGAAACGGTGCGTTCGGCACTGTACTTTCCGCGTATCGCGGAGGCGGCCCTTGTTCCCATAGCCTCGATGCTAGTTAAACTGGGTTGCTGGCCCGATAGTTGAAAGTCAGCGATGCGCCTATCGATCATTACGGTTTGCTTGAATTCGGTAAAGACCGTCCGTCATACGCTTGAGTCCGTTTCCAGGCAAACGTACTGGGAGGTTGAACATATCATCGTCGACGGCGCTTCCACTGATGGGACGCTGAGCTTGATCAAGGAATTCTCACCGCCCGTGGAACGGCTGATTTCCGAGCCCGATCGCGGCCTTTACGACGCCATGAACAAGGGAGCGGCCGCCGCTACCGGTGACATCATCGGCTATCTCAACAGCGACGACGTCTATGCCGACAGCGACGTATTGCAGAAGGTGGCCCGGGCATTCAACGATGGGAATATCGATGCCTGCTATGGTGATCTGGTGTACGTACAGAAGGACGACATGTCACAGGTCGTACGCTACTGGCGCTCGCGTACCTATTCACCCGGACTCGTTGAGCGAGGCTGGATGCCGGCGCATCCCACTTTCTTCGTGAGGCGGTCGATTCTTCAGAAGCTCGGCGGATTCGACATTCGCTATCGTTACCAGTCCGATTACGAGCTGATGGTGAGGCTTTTTCTGAAGGAACGCATCTCGACGGTCTATATTCCGGAGGTCCTGGTGCGCATGCGTACCGGCGGCCATACGAATCGGTCCATCCGAAACATCGTCAAGGGCAATCTCGAGGCGTACCACGCTTGCCGGGAAAACGGGATCAAGGTCTCGCCGCTTTTTATTTTGCAAAAGATGGTGTCCCGATTGCCCCAGTTCTTTCTGCGCCCGTCTCAACAGGATTCGAGTCCCAGGGGGCGATGAGAATATTGGTGACCGGTGCCAATGGCTTCGTCGGCCGGGCATTGTGCGCATCCCTGGATTTGCACGGGCATCTGGTTCGTAGAGCAATGAGGACGTTGCCCGATCGGCCGCAGACTCCGTCGTTTGCCGTCGGCAACATCGGTCCGGATACAGATTGGCGCGCAGCGGTCGCAGGATGCGACGCGGTCGTCCATCTGGCCGCGCATGTGCATGTTATGCGCGGGCAGGCGGGTGATGCGGGTCGCGACTTTCATCGCGTCAATGTGGAAGGCAGCGAGAACCTCGCGCGCCAGGCCGCACGCGCCGGCGTGCGCAGGTTCGTGTTCCTGAGTTCGGTCAAGGTCAACGGCGAGGCCAGCGCGGAACGCCCCTTCGTGGAAAGCGATCTCGTCATGCCGCTGGATGCGTACGGCGTATCCAAAGCTGAGGCCGAGAAGAGGCTGCGGACCATTTCGACCGAGACCGGAATGGAAGTTGTTGTCGTACGGCCGCCGCTGGTCTACGGTCCGGGTGTCAAGGCGAATTTCTTGAGCCTGCTGCGTGCCGTCGATTCGGGGCTGCCGTTGCCGTTGTTATCGATTTTCAATCTGCGCAGTCTTGTTTACGCCGGCAATCTGGTCGATGCGCTGGGAGCCTGCCTGGAGCACCAAGCCGCGGCCAATCGAACGTTCTTCGTCAGCGATGACCACGACGTATCGACGCCGCAACTCATCCGGGAGATCGCCTCCGCACTGGGAAAAAAGCCGCTGCTTTTTCCGTTTCCTCCTGCACTGCTGCGCGGCGCCGGACTGCTCACAGGGCGCAAAGAGCAGGTCGCACG
>JANLWJ010000118.1:0-2259 GCA_031364455.1 Actinomycetes bacterium
TGTAGGCCGTGATGAGTCGGTAACGCTCCTCCGGCCCTATCCCCGCCGGTGGCTGGGCGCCGGGTGCGTAGGTAAGGAAGTTGAAGGGCTTGACCTGCTCCGCATAGGACTTACCAGCGTTAAGGGAGCGGAAGGCGTTGAGGATGGTCGGTGATGTGGTGCTGATCTGCGCCAGCACGGGCCGGTCGAACCACTCCGGCTCTTCAGGGTCAAGACCGGCGACTTCCCGGGCGAGGTGGTACTCCCACAGTTCCCTTACCCAGCGGTCACCCGCTATCTGCCTATCGTTGGCGTGGGGGTTGAGGATGTGACCTAACCCGTGGCTACATGCTGCGTGCACCTCGTTAGGCACAGTCGTGGCCAGCCCTGTTCGTCGTAGGTCATTAGGGCGTAGCGCTTAGCGGCTATCGCATAGCAGTAGGCGTCTGCTTCGGCCCTAAGGATGCTGCCCGGTGCCGCGCTGCGGTCATAGGGGTTAAGGGCAGTAAACCGATCACGTATCTCCTCTACCCGCGGGTGGGTAAGCACCCTTATCGCTGTATCACCGTCGTCCGATAGTTCAGTTCCACCGTCTTTGTTGGCGACGATGGCCATGGAGTCGGTATCGGCCATCGCCCACGACCCGCCCCGGTCGGTTACGCACCGTTCCAGCAATTTGAGTAGTAGCCGGGCACCGGAGGTGACGACTGCGGCGCTGGCGGTGTTGCGCAGTAGGTAGCGGAACCCATTCCCCGCGGAGAGTGGATGCACCGTCATCAACTCGATCACCGCCCCCGAACCTTCCCAGGCCTACGTGCGCCCCAACGGCACGCTCACAAGGAAGGTGTGCAACAAGCGGCCCAAGACCGACTCGATCCTGAACAAGGACTACGCCGAACGTTCATGGACCCCGATGCCTGGAGAACTCAGATGCTCGGGGATCTGGCGGCAGCTGTGACAAGCGCGCGAATGCGGCCGTTAGCACCCCGGTGTAAGACGAGTGCAGCGGTCTGCTCGTCGAAGTCGACGGCTGAGAGCCGCGGGCGAACATGGACTCGTCCCTCGACGGGCGACAGTCCAACCAGCACCACCGCAAAGCCGACCAAGTTCAGCGCCCCAGTTACACCACGCGGTGGGACGTGACCCGCTACACCGGAGAGAAGCCAGTACATCTACCTCAAGTCGGTGGTTCCTTTCGGACCAGCAGGCCCAGCCACGGACCGAAATGAGTCACTCATGCGAGGAACTGAAACCCTCGGCTCCAATTGCTTCCTTCGCTTCGTCGTGTGCAATGGCCTGTGCGCTCGCCCCTCATCCAGGAGTTCGGTAAATCGGCCCTCGGGGCGCTTCGACATGGCGGTGCGCGACCTGCGGGGGTCGTCCAGATGGACCTGTCCGCCGCGTAACGCCTGTACTCCGTTGCCGGCAAGGCAATGTGACGGTTGGTACAGATCTCGCCGATCGCTGGTCCGGGAGAGTGAAGATATCCACAGTTGACGCGAACCGGTTGATCATCCACTGCGTTCGAACCTAACCTCCCAAACGGCGTGGGGACGGCGGCATGCCGCGCGGACGCTTGAGGGCTGGAGGTCGCGTGGACGTCGGTGGTGCTGTCGAGGACGAGGTTCGCGGCCTGGTCCACCGACGTGGGTTGGACCCACTGACCGATCCTGTGGCGATGCGACTCGTTGTCGCCGAGGTGGGCGCTGACGCTTGCCCCTCGATGTGTGGTTCCGCCCACAATCTCCGACTTGCAGCAAACCAACGTCACCGTCTCCGGACAGTCACAGCCCGGGTTCGACGCCAGCTGGATGGGTTTTTGCCTGCACCTGTTCAATGCAGAGACCAAGGTCGAAGTCTTCCTAAAGGTGCCTCCCGTGCCGGGTGCGCAACGGAAGGCGCACCCCCGGAGTCGCTCGCCAAGAACTGGGGAAGACTCACGCTCCAACGACCGTGTTTCGGATCTTGCTGTTCAAGTGGATAAATTGGATCGGCACCTGCGAGCGGATGACGGAGCGCCTGGGCCCGCTACGGCTCGACTCTTTCCATCCCGTCGTAGTCGAGCGAATCTGACCACGGCGCACAAAGCCAGCTTGTCGACGTTCATATGCGTGTAGCATCGGCGCGTGCTCAGCTGCTCGACCTGCGGTACCGAGAACCCGGACGGCGCGAAGTTCTGTAACGGGTGCGCGACGCTCCTCGGCGCGTCCGCCCCGTCTGCTGGGGTGCGTAAGATCATCACCGCCCTGTTCTGCGATCTCGTGGGGTCCACGTCCCTGG
>JANLWJ010000140.1:0-3149 GCA_031364455.1 Actinomycetes bacterium
TCACCGGAATGAAGAAGACAACCCGGTACACGCCGGTGCGTCGACCCTTTACGGACACCAGGCCAGCCAGAGCGAACCCGACGGCGACCTCGAGCACAAGGGTTGCGGCAATGTAGATGAAGGTATTGATGTAAGTAGTCCGGTAGACCGTGTCCTGGAACGCTCGGGTGAAGTTGTCGAACCCAATGAACTGGATCTGGTTTGTGCCAGTCCAGCTGTTGAAGCTGAGCCAGACGGTCCCGAGGACGGGGAGTCCAACGACCAATGCGAAGAACACGAAAGCGGGAGCCACGAGTAGATAGGCCGACCATCGGCTACTCGGCTTCACCAGGCCTCCTGAGGTGCGGCTTCCACAGGTGGGTGAGCACGTGGGGACTCACCCACCTGTGGAGCGTCTGGTCTGGTCAGGACCGTCAGTTCGAGGGCAGTGCCTCGACTCGCGACTGAGCCTCGTCAAGGGCTTCCTGCGGGGTCTTCAAACCGCCGATGACTGCGGCCGCTGCAAGGTAGAACTCGTCGGCACGCTTGACGTCGAGGGTGTCACCCGGTGCCACAGTGATAGGTGCTCCGCTGAGAAGTGCGGCGAGTGAGACGGTGTTCGGATCCGCCTTGACACCCTTGAACGGATCTATCGTGAGAGGCGTCAGGCCAGCCTCCGCGAACATCTGTGACGCCTCTTGGGTACTCATCAAGGCGAGGAAGTCAGTGGCAGCTGAGATGTGCTCGCTGTTTGCGTTGACCATGAACCCGGTGGAGACGCCAAGAACGCTTTCTGGGTCCCCTGCCCCCTCGATATTCGGCATGTTGAAGTAGTCCAGCTTCAGGTCTGGCGCCTGACTGATCTGGTCCGATACCAGCCAGCTCCCGATTCCGATCATCGCCGACTCGCCCAGCAGGAACTGGGAGGTGGCCTGATCGTCGGGGAGAGCGTTGACGCTCTCGTTGATGTAGCCGTTATCCCAGAGTTCTTGAAGGTGGCCAAATGCGGTGACCATCTCGGGGGAGTTCATCGGTTGCTCGCCCATGATTGCAGCGACGTAGGCATCATTACCCACTTGGCGCTCCGCAAGGTGCGACGCAATACTGCCGACGGGCCACTTGTCCTTGTTACCGTCGATCAGTGGCGTGATCCCGGCCGCCTTGAGCGTGGCGCAGACATTCATGAACTCTGCCCACGTTGTGGGGGGAGTGAGGTCGTTGTCAGCAAAGACCTCTTCGTTGTACCAGAAGACGTTGGTGACGTCACCGCTCCACGGCACCATATAGGTTTTGCCGTCAACGACCATTCCCGAGTAGGCGCTCTCCTCGATGCGGTCGGTAAATGCGGGTTGTGAAACTGCTTCGGAGATGTCCGCCCCGTAGCCGTCATCCACCTTCGTTTGAAGCCTTGCCCCAGGACGCTCGAAGTAGACGTCGGGGGCATTTCGTGATGTCAAGAGGTTGGTGAGCCCGATGGTCTCGTAGGTGTCGTCCTCTTGAATGATGATCTCGACCGTTCGACCCGGATACTTCTCCTCGTACTGTTCCTTGAGGGTAGTGAAAACGCTGTCCACCGCCTTGCCGGTAGAACCCATCGCGACGCGGATCGTGAAGTCTTCGGACCCGCTCTCGGTGTCGCCTTCGTCGGAGGTACAGGCCGCGAGCGTCGCGGTGAGGGCGATGGTTGCGGCCGCGGCCGCGACCATCCGAGTGAGGGGGCGAACGTCACGCATGGGTTACCTCTGTTCGTCTGGCCGTCGGATGTGGACGATCCGGCAACACGGATGGTTAGTAGACCTTACTTTCAACCCAGGGCGAGTACATCGTCCTCGCTAGCCGCTGTCAATGGTTGCGGCCGGGTTGTCCCGAGCCGTGATGCTTCCGTCACCTTGGGCCGGTTGGCAGCTCGCTACCTTCACGCGCTCGTGGGTTTGGAGAGACTGGAGACAGGCCTCGAGGGCGGCAGCACCCCGAACGGGATCCTGGGCGTCATACCGCAGTGGTGAACCGAGGAGCACAGCCTGGGCGACTGTGTCGGCCTGCAGCGAGTAGTGGTCGACGTTCGGGACTGCCTCGTAGCGAAAGTCGTTGTCGACCAGCACCGAGAAGCCTTCTCGGCCAGCCACTCCGAAGAATGCACTCGGGACTTCGATCCGACCTCGCGAGCCAAGAATCCGCAAAGTGTCCTCGTCGGCCGTCCACATGCCGCACTGCAGCAGCAGTGAGACGTCGTCCGGAAACTCGACCAGGGCGCTGGTCATCATGTCGATATCGCCGTGATCGGCAGAGACCTGGGAGTTGGCTGTGACTGCCAGCGGCTCGGTAGCGAGCAGCTGGCGAGCCGCATGCATGACGTAGCAACCAACGTCGTAGACGGCGCCGCCACCGGGGTGTCCAGCGAACGCGGTCAGGTCACTCTCATGGCTCGCGTTGAAGGTGAATGTTCCCGAGATGGCGCGGACTTCACCGATCTCGCCAGAGCGCACTATTTCATGCAGCCGGTCATAGCGTGGGTGGTTGCCATACATGAAGGCCTCGACGAGAACGACGTCGGCGGCGTTGGCGGCTTCGACCATGAGCTGCGCATCTGCGGCAGTGATAGCCATAGGCTTCTCGCAGAGGATGTGCTTGCCCGCGGCTGCAGTGGCCAATACCCACTTCAGGTGCATGAAGTTCGGTAGCGGAATGTAAACCGCGTCGACGTCAGGGTCGGCCAGCAGGGCGGCGTAGGAGGAGTGTGCCTTGGGAACTCCCAGGGTTCGGGCCACAGCCTCAGCTCGTTCGAGCGATCGACTAGCTATGGCAACGACCTCGCCGTACTCGGAGCGAGACATGGCCGGAACTACCCGTTCGATAATTCCGGCGGTCCCGAGCACTCCCCATCGCAGCGGACGGGCGGACTTCATACCGAAACCTCCGTCCAGTCAAGAATGACGCCGAGAAAGCTGGACCGATCCTTTCGCAGGGATTCGTAGACCTCAGCCGCTTGACTCGGAACGAATCTGTGCGTCACCAGAGAATCCACGTCCAGGTGCCCGCTTGCGATCCAGTCGAAGAAGAGGGCGGTCATGGTTGGCAGCGTCCACGGGTCTCTGAGGGTTCCGACCTCGGGTGCTGCGGACGCGTGTATGCCGAGCACCGAAACCGAGTCAGCCACGATTCGCGGACCG
>JANLWJ010000199.1:0-1781 GCA_031364455.1 Actinomycetes bacterium
CGACCTCCGCCGCGCCGAGGTCGCCCAGCTCGCACTCGCGCAGGCCAAGACCCGTGCCGATCAAGAACTCGTCCGACTCCGTGACCTGCAGGCCAAGGCACAGAAGGAGCGCGACGCTGCGAACGCCCATCTCTCCGAGGCCCAAGAGCTCCTCTCGCGACTGAAGCGCGTCGAGCGTGAGCGGCTCGCTGAGCTCCAGGCCCAGCGTGCTGCTGACGCCGCCGCCGCGTCTCGCGCGGCCGCGCCAGCGCCAACGCCAACCGTCTCGTCCTCCGGCAGCGGTCGCGGGTCGACCGCCGCGTCATACGCGCAGGCCCAGGCCGGCAAGCCCTACGTCTACGGTGCCGCCGGCCCGGACGCCTTCGACTGCTCCGGGCTCACCATGGCGGCCTGGGCGACGGCCGGTGTCTCGCTACCGCACGCATCCAGCGTTCAATACTCGGTGACGACTCGGGTCGACTCAGGCAGCCTGATCCCCGGTGACCTGGTCTTCTTCTACAGCGACCTGCACCACGTCGGCATGTACATCGGTGGCGGGATGTTCGTCCACGCAGCCAACCCGACCGACGGCGTCGTGATCGAGCCGCTCTTCTCCAGCTACTGGCAGTCGGTCTACATGGGTGCCGGGCGGGTCTGAGCCCTCAACCGGGTCAGCTGTTAGGCAGACGTGTCCCACAGCGGCGCTGACCTGCCTACCATCGACGTGTGAGCAGCACTCGGTCGCGGCGTTCGGTGGGGCTGATTGTCGCCCCCTTTGTCGCCATGGTGCTGATCGCCAGCGCCGGAGCCGGCTTCGCCGTCGGTCTCGCCCAACCGCCGCAGGTGCAGCCGGAGGGGACCGGTTGGTTCACCCGCTGGGCCGATGACGTTGGCGACGACACTGTCGCCGAGCTGACCGCGACGGCTGCTGGCCGACAGCTGAGCCGGCGCGGCCGCGCGGCCCTAGGCGGGGCCAACGGGACATTGGCCGGCATCCCGTTCGAGTCGTTCCGGGTCCGGCTGGCCCGGTCAGATCGACCCGATGCCGACGAGGCGCGTAGCGGCCGCTTCCAAGCCACCGCCATCGTCGAGTACCGCCTGCCGCTCGACCGGGTACTGGTCGGTCGCACCGCTGACGCCACCTTTCGACTCGGCCCGCGCGGGTGGCGCCTGGCCCGGCTGGACGCGTCCGGCCGCGACCTGTGGGACCACGAGCCCGTTGAGGTCACCGAGAACGGCCAGACCCTGGTGATCGGCCCCCGTGGCGATCTGCGGCTTCCGGGCCTTGGAACCCTGGCTGAGCAGGCCAGGGTTGCTGTCGATGGCTTCTGGTCGGCCAAGTGGCCGCAGACCGCTGTCGTGGTGCTGCCGTCGGCGGCGCGGCTGCTCGACCCGATGGCCGGCACCGCATCGGGAAGTGACCAGGTGGCCGTCACGATGTGGGCGAGCGGCTCGGACGGACCGGTGATCCGGGTGCTGATGAACCCCGGCGTCTATGACCAGATGTCGACGCTGGCGCGACAGATCGTCCTGCGGCACGAGATCACGCATGTGGCGCAGGACGCCTTGCCGCGCGACAACGTCCCAACGTGGCTGACCGAGGGGATGGCCGACTACGTGGGCTACCGAGGGTCCGGCGTCCCCGACTCGTTCGTCGGAGCCCAGCTCTTCTCCCAGGTGCGGGCATCTGGGGCGCCGGAGGACCTACCGGCCGAGTCGGCGTTCAACCTCGACCGACCAGGTGACGAGCGCCGAGTCGCGTACCAATCGGGATGGGCGTTCTGCCAGATGATGTCTTGGCT
>JANLWJ010000228.1:0-3865 GCA_031364455.1 Actinomycetes bacterium
TGCGGACACCGGCCCTATCTTCCGGTCCTCGTCGACCACCTGGTTGAGCTATGCCCCGGTGCCCCATCGGCCGATCCTTGGGATCACCCGTTGCCCGACACCATGCCTACTGCGTCCATGACTGTGCTCCACGTTCACCAGGACGAGCGCACCGGCCAGCCAGTGACGGTGGCGCTGGAGCACCACCCGTCCTGAGCCCGTTCACGGGGGCCCGTTCACCTGATTCTGCTTTGTTCACCTTCCGTTTACCTTCTGGACCATGACCGTCCACCGACGTTTCCCACACTCGACAAGCGTGGGCCACTGTCCGTTCACCGGCTGTCCCCTGCGCGGTCACTGTGCCTCCCTAGCGTCCCCTCGACAGACGTCAGAAGTTCCCTCGAACGGAAGGTCCACGAACGTGAAGCGCACCCCTTTGCGCCGGGTCATTGCACCGGCAGCAACAGTCGCGGCCTTGGCCCTGACCCTGACCGCATGCGGCGGCAACAATGAGACTGATGGCGGCGGCGACACCGCGTCCGGGCTCACCGGTTCAGTCTTGATCGACGGCTCCAGCACGGTCGGCCCGATGGCCGAGGTCGCCAGCGAGCTCTTCAATGAGTCGAACCCAGACGTCAAGGTGACGGTCGGAGAGTCAGGCACCGGCGGCGGCTTTGAGAAGTTCTGCGCCGGCGAGACAGACATCAGCACCGCTTCTCGTCCGATCGAAGAGGACGAGGTCGCGATCTGCGAAGAGAACGGCATCAACTTCCAGGAGATGGTCGTCGCCAACGACGCCCTCACCCTCGTGATCAACACCGAGAACGACTGGGCAACTTGCCTCACGGTCGAGCAGCTGAAGACCATTTGGGAGCCCAAGGCCGAAGGCAAGATCACCAACTGGAACCAGGTCGACCCGTCGTTCCCCGACGAAGAGCTCACCCTCTTCGGCGCCGGAACCGACTCCGGAACGTTCGACTACTTCACCGACGCCATCAACGGCGAAGAAGGCGCGAGCCGGACCGACTACTCGCCAACCGAGAACGACAACAACACCGTGACCGGCGTTGAAGGCAGCGTCGGCGGGCTGGGCTACTTCGGCTACTCGTACTTCGAGCAGAACTCCGACAGCCTGACCGCAGTCCAGGTGGACAACGGCGACGGCTGCGTTGCGCCAAGCCCGGAGACCGTTGCCGACGGTACATACCAGCCGCTCTCCCGCGAGCTGTACCTCTACCCGTCAATCGAGAAGGCCGCCGACAACGCTGCGGCCAAGGCATTCACCGAGTACTTCGCCGAGAACGACTCCACGATTGCCGAGACAGCGCAGTTCATCGCTCTCAACGACGAGCAGAAATCGTTGCTCGACTCTGAGCTGGCTGACTTCCAGTCGGCGGTGGACGCGGTCTGACCGTGAGTTTGACTTCGTCGACGACCGTCGACAAACACGCTGTTGCCGCAGGGGCCGAAGGGTTCCTGCGGCAACAGCGTGCGCGGCACGGCGAGAAAGTCGTCTTCGTCGTGCTGCTGCTGGCCGCACTGGTGTCGGTGGCCACCACGGTGGGCATCGTCATTTCGCTCTTCGTTCCCGCCTTTCAGTTCTTCCAAGAAGTCCCGCTCACCGACTTCCTCGTCGGTACGACGTGGAGTCCCACCTTCGCGAATCCGGAGTTCGGGGTCCGGCCGCTGGTCGTCGGGACCATCCTCATCACCATCATCGCCAGCATCGTCGCTCTTCCCCTGGGGCTTGGGTCGGCGGTCTACCTGTCGGAGTACGCCGGCGACCGCGCCCGACGCGCGCTCAAGCCGGCGCTCGAGATCCTCGCCGGAATCCCGACCGTCATCTACGGCTTCTTCGCACTGACGCTGGTGACGCCCCTTCTTCGTTGGTTCATCCCCGGCGGGGCCGAGGTCCCCGCGATCTACAACGCCCTCTCGGCCGGCCTGGTCATGGGAGTCATGATCATCCCCACGATCGCCTCACTCTCCGAGGACGCCATGTCGGCCGTCCCCAGCGGGCTGCGGCAAGGCGCTTTCGCCCTGGGCAGCAACCGGCGCCAGGTCTCGACCCGCGTCGTGGTCCCAGCAGCGCTCTCCGGCATCACCGCCGCCTTCGTCCTGGGGATCTCGCGCGCCATCGGCGAGACGATGATCGTCGTCATGGCCGCTGGTCTACAGCCCAACAACTCGTGGAACCCCCTTGAGATTCACCAGACGATGACTGCGTTCATCGCGTCAACTGCAGCCGGTGACATCGCCACAGGAACAACGGTCTACAAGACAATCTTCGCCGTCGGCGCACTTCTCTTTGTCATGACCTTCGTGATGAACATGATCAGCATCCGACTGGTGCGCAAGTATCGGGAGGTGTACGAGTGACGATCACTGCGCCTCCCCCCTCACCAGCAACCCCCGTCGACCGGCCGCTCCTGAAGGCCACCGGCGAACCCCTCCGCGAGCGTGCCTTCAAGTGGCTTCTGTGGTTCTGCATGGCCGTTGGGCTCGTCACCCTTGTCGTCCTGCTGACCTATGTATTCATCAGGGGATGGAGCGCTCTCGACACCCGCCTGATCACGAACATGCCGTCATCGGTTCTCCCCGAGACCGCGGGGGCGCAGTCGGCCATCACCGGCACGCTCTGGCTGATGACGTTCACCGCGATCTGGGCGCTGCCCACCGGAGTCCTGGCCGCCATCTACCTCGAGGAGTACGGCGACCCCACGCGTTGGTACAACCGCGCCATCGAGATCAACATCCTCAACCTCGCTGCGGTGCCGTCCATCGTCTTCGGAATCCTCGGCCTTGCCTTCATCTCCCGTGGCCTCGGCTTCGGGCCTACCATCTTGACCGGGTCGATCACCCTTGCACTCCTGGTGCTCCCGATCGTGGTCATCGCCAGCCGCGAGGCGATCCGCGCAGTGCCACAGTCGATTCGAGCTGGGTCCCTTGCACTGGGCGCCACCCAGTGGCAGACCATCTACCGCCAAGTGCTGCCGGCTGCGATCCCCGGCATCGCGACCGGCGCCATCCTTGCGCTCTCCCGAGCCATCGGTGAGGCGGCACCGCTGTTGATGCTCGGAGTCTCGTTCGTCCGCTTCAACCCCGATGGCCTGATGAGCACCTTCACGGCGCTCCCCGTTCAGATCTACAACTGGACCACCGAGGCCAGGCCCGAGTACACCGACCTAGCGGCAGCGGCCAGCGTCGTCCTGCTGGTCCTGCTGCTGGCCATGAACTCCGTCGCCATCTACATCCGCAACAAGACCCAGAGACGGTGGTAGCTCCATGAGCATCCCGAACGACCCCCCGGGCCCGTCCTCAGCCAGTAGCGTGTCCACCACCGGCACACGTATTCGCGTCCACGAGTCGCCAGCAGGAGCCATGACCGAGTCAACGCCCGACGTTCCCGTCTCAGTCGCTGCTGCCTCGAGCGGGACGGCCCAGGGCGACGACGCCGACCGCGCGTACGAGTCGGTCATCACCACGCGCGACCTCTCGGTCTTCTACGGCAACTACGAGGCAGTCCGTCAGGTTGACATGGACTTCGGCAAGAACCGGATCTCCGCGATGATCGGCCCCTCCGGCTGCGGCAAGTCGACCGTCCTGCGCTGCTTCAACCGGATGAACGACCTGATCGCCAGTGCCCGCGTCGAAGGCACGATCACGTACCACGGCCAGGACGTCTACGCCGACGACGTCGACGTCATCGAGGTTCGACGCCGGGTTGGCATGGTCTTCCAGAAACCGAACCCCTTCCCCAAGTCGATCTACGACAACATCGCATACGGCCCCCGGGTCAACGGGTGGAAGGTCGACTCGATGGACGATGTCGTCGAGGAGGCGCTCACCCGCGCTGCCCTCTGGGACGAGGTCAAGGACAAGCTCA
>JANLWJ010000233.1:0-1851 GCA_031364455.1 Actinomycetes bacterium
TGATGCGCGAAACTCGTGAAGCGACTGAGCCAATCCCGCAGGTGTCTGAGGTGATGACGGGCCCCGTCATCTGCCTTGACGTCGAGCAAACCGCGGATGCAGCCGCTCGAATTATGCGCAAGCACCGGACCAGCGAGGTGGTGATTACTGAGAGCGGTCGCCCAGTCGGGGTCATTTCGGACCGTGCGCTCTCGGGACATCTTCGGGCCCTCCGTATCACCGGACGGACCCTGGTTGGCGAGATCTGCTCCACGCAGTTCATTACCGTCGCTCCCGACGACGATGTGCGGTGGGCAGCCCAGCAGATGAGCAAGCACTCGATGCGACGGATCCCTGTTCTATCGGGTGAGACCGTCGTCGGCTTTCTCAGCGTGGGTGATGTCGCTGGATTCTTCAAAGCCGCAGACTGGCGGGCGGGGCTCAACCCTGAAACTGCTCCATCCTGAGGACAGCAAGATAGTGCGGGACGCCGTGTGCCGCCAGGAACTCCTCGCCGACGACGCTGAAGCCGTGGCCTGTGTAGAAGAGCAGTGCAACGGTTCGGGCGTTGCACCAGAGCAGGTCTCCCTGGTTGGCGCGCACCAAGTGCACGACCTCGGCCAGCAACTGTGAGCCGACGCCACTACCTCGATGTGACTCAGCCACCGCCATCCCCCTCAGCCGCCAGGCCGGACGACCCTCGTAAGGCTCAGGGAACAGCGTCGCAGTGCCGATGACATCGTTGCCTTCATAGACCGCCAGGTGCACCGTTTCTGCCAGGTCGTCGGCCGGGTAGACCGACTCCTCGGGATCAGCCCCGGGTCGCAGGACCGCGTGGCGAAGCGGGCGCACCACATCAGCGTCGACCCGCCTGATCGCGATGGTCACCGTGAGCGCAGCTTGCCGAACACCGCCAGGGCCGCCGTGTCGGTCAACGACGCCACCTGGTCGATGACCGCCCGCAGCCGACCGGCGTCATCTGGTGCCTGCCCGAACCACTCGGCGAACATCGGTTCTAGGGTGGCTGGCGCACCGAGCATCATCAGGTGCGTCAGCTCAGTAACGATCTCGCGCTGCTCCGCGTATCGCTCCTGAGCGCCTTTACGCAGCATCACGTATTGCGCGGTGATCGCCTTCAGCACCGCACACTCCGCTCGCACGCCGTCGGGAACAGCTAGGTCTGCGTGGTACCGCCGCAGTGGGCTACCACCACTGGCAGCCCGCGTCGCCTCCTCAGCGGACAAGCAGAACCGTCCGATCAGCTCGCTCGTGGTGTTCTTGAGCGCAGCCATCGCCCGATGGCTCTCGTCGTAGTCGCGCGGCCAGTAGGACAGGGCCAGCAGTCGGTCCAACGCTGCCTCCAGCTCACCCCACTCAAACGATGTCGCGTACCGATGCTGGGTGAGGTCAAGCAGTGCCTTTCTTTCAACGGCATCATGCAGTGCGTCGAGGGGCAGATGGCCGGCGTGGATCGCGTCCTCGAAGTCGTGCACCGAGTACGCGATGTCGTCGGCCCAGTCCATCACCTGAGCCTCCAGACAGCGCCGGTCACCAGGCGCGCCGGAACGCAGCCAGTCGAAGGCTGCCATGTCGTCTGCGTAGACGCCGTACTTGCGGCGCTCCGCCGACTTCGGCCATGGGTACTTGGTGGCGGCGTCCAGCGTCGCCCTGGTCAGGTTGAGCCCGACACTTGCGCCAGAGTCATCCAGCTTCTTGGTCTCCAGTCGTACGAGGATCCGAAGACTCTGTGCATTGCCCTCAAAGCCACCACACCCTTGGGCAACCTCGTCCAGTGCCTGTTCACCGTTGTGCCCAAAGGGCGGGTGTCCAAGGTCGTGCGCCAGCCCAGCCGTCTCGACCAGGTCCGGGTCG
>JANLWJ010000235.1:0-2592 GCA_031364455.1 Actinomycetes bacterium
GCCCGAGAGCGGCCAGCCTGCGCTCGGGACGACATCGCTTCCGATTGTCGACGCACGCGCGCGCACCGATGTGGCACGTGCCATGAGTCGATGGGTCGGCCCGTTGCGCGATGGTGACGGTCTCAGCGCTGCCGCTGACCACCTGCGTGCGAACAGCTCAACGACCCACATTGCGTCGCTGGCAGATGTCGAGGCAACTAACCTCTTCGCCGTCTCATGGCTCATCGTGCAGGCGGCGCAGCAGCGAGAAGAGAGTCGAGGCAGCCACCGCAGGCTCGACTTCCCTGAGCCACGTGAGGAGTGGCGCAGGCGCATCGTGCAGCGTTGGGATGGTTCGTCGGCGTCTGTGACCTACGAGCCGGTAGAAGCGGAGTGAGTGTGGAGTACCACCAACTAGGCCCGGCGATAGCTGAGCTGGTCGAGAGTGTCGGTCTGGAGGCCGACCACGTGGTCTCGCGGGTGACTGCTGCGTTGGACGAGGACCTGGCCTACGGCCCCGATGTCACGACGGCAGCGACGGTTCCGGCCGACCAACGCGTGGCGGCCTCGGTCAACGCCCGCACCGGAGGAGTCCTGGCCGGGGTGCCGGTCGCCCTCGTGGCTTTCGACCTCGTCATTGGCGCTGGTCGATGGCGTCTTGTCGAGCATTGCGACGATGGCACGGTGTTGCAACGGGGAGGGGCAGCATTGAGTGTGGAGGCACCGACTCGGGGGTTACTGACGGCTGAGCGCACCGCTCTTAACTTCCTCGGTCACCTGTCGGGTGTCGCCACCCTCACCGCCCAATGGACGGCTGCCATAGCGCCGGCCCGGGTGCGGGACACCCGCAAGACGATTCCGGGCCTGCGGGTGCTCGACAAGTACGCCGTGCGGTGCGGCGGCGGCGTCAACCACCGGATGGGCCTCGGTGATGTTGCCCTGATCAAGGACAACCACGTCGTGGCAGCAGGAAGCGTCGGCGCGGCCATCGCGGCAGTGCGCAACGACGCGCCGTCTCTCCCGCTGGAGGTCGAGTGCGACCGGGTCGGCCAGGTCAGCGAGGCCATTGCGGCCGGTGCCGGGCTGATCCTTCTCGACAACATGACGATCGACCAGATGACTGAGTCTGTTGCCCTTGGGCGATCGGCCGCGCGGCCGGTGCAGTTCGAGGCGTCGGGCGGACTGACGATCGAGAACGCAGCTGCTGTCGCGGCAACAGGAGTCGACTTCGTCGCTGTCGGGGCGTTGACGCACTCGGCACCGGTGCTCGACCTCGGGCTCGACGTGCTGCGCGTGGTCGAGCCATCGGTAGAGTCCTAAGGTGACTGAGGCGACGGCTGCCGCTCTGCGTACCGCTGCGGGCGAAGGGGGCACCGGTGACTTCCCTGTCGTCGGTGTAGTGGGGGGTGGCCAGCTCGCCCGGATGATGCAGCAGCCAGCAGTGGCCCTCGGAGTACGCCTGCGGTTGCTGGCCGACTCAGCCGAAGACAGCGCCGCACAGGTGATCCCGGATACGGTGATCGGCGACTATCGCGACCTCGATACCTTGCGCAGCTTTGCTCGCGGGTGCGCCGTCGTCACCTTCGACCACGAGCACGTACCGACCGAACACCTCCATGCGCTGGCCAGCGAAGGCATCCCGGTCCGGCCTGGGCCGGACGCCCTGGTCTATGCCCAGGACAAGGGTTTGATGCGCGAGCGGTTGACCCAGATGGATGCACCGCTGCCCCTGTGGCGGCGAGTGTCGTCGCCGGCAGACGTCGATGACTTTGCCGAGTCGGCGTCCTACCCGCTCGTACTGAAAGCGACCCGCGGTGGGTACGACGGCAAGGGCGTCTGGGTGGTCAACAACGTGCACGAAGCGGCCGAGGTGCTCTCGCACGACCAGGTACCCGGATTCATCGCAGAAGTGCTCGTGCCGTACACCCGAGAGCTATCGGCGATGGTGGCGCGCAGCCCTAGCGGTCAAGCGGTGGCGTATCCCGTTGTCGAGACCGTCCAACGGGACGGGATCTGTCACGAGGTCTACGCTCCGGCTCCCGGGATCTCCGCCGACCATGCGGTGGCGGCCCAGGAGGCGGCCTTGCGGATCGCCGGGGAGCTCGACGTAGTCGGTGTCATGGCGGTCGAGCTCTTCGACACCCCCGAAGGTGTGCTGGTCAACGAGTTGGCGATGCGGCCGCACAACTCCGGGCACTGGGGTATCGATGGCGCGGTGACCAGCCAGTTCGAGAACCACCTACGTGCGGTGCTCGACCTGCCGCTGGGTGACCCGTCGGCGTCGGCGTCGCTCACCGTGATGGTGAATGTGTTGGGTGGGGATCTGGCCGACCTCTACCCTGCCTATCTGCACTGTATGGCCCGTGATCCTGGGCTGAAGTTCCACATGTACGGCAAGGTGGTCAAGCCAGGGCGCAAGGTGGGGCACGTCACGGCGACGGGAAACGACCTAGACGATCTGCTTGAACGCATCCGGCACGCTGTGGCGTACCTGAGAGGTGACATCGATGAGTGACAGTGGCCCAGTTGTGAGCATCGTGATGGGCAGTGACTCCGACTGGCCAGTCATGGAGGCTGCCGCCGATGCCCTTGTCGAGTTCGAGGTCAGCTACG
>JANLWJ010000251.1:0-8015 GCA_031364455.1 Actinomycetes bacterium
GTCAGGGTGACCCCGGCGAGACGCGGTTCTTCCTCTCGCTCGAAGACGACCTCATGCGCCTCTTCAAGGGCAACGTCGTTGACGCCTTCCTGACCCGGTTCAACATCCCCGATGACGTTCCCATCGAGGCGAAGATGGTCAGCAACGCCATCAAGAGCGCACAGGGACAGGTCGAGGCGCAGAACTTCGAGACCCGCAAGAACGTCCTGAAGTACGACGACGTGCTGAACCGCCAGCGCCAGGTGATCTACGCCGAGCGTCGACGCGTCCTTGAAGGTGAAGATATCCATGACCAGATCGAGCACATGCTCTCGGACACAGTTGATGAGTATGTACGCGCCGCGACGTCGGACGGATACCCCGAAGAGTGGGACCTCGACCAGCTCTGGACGGCGTTGAAGACGCTGTATCCCGTCCGTGTCACCGTCGAGCAGCTTGAAGAGGCTTCCGGTGGTGATCGCGCCGGGTTGTCAGCGGAGTTCGTCGGCGCCGAGATCAACGAAGACTCGAAGAGGGCGCTGAACGCACGCGAGGACGATCTCGGTCATGACGCGCTGCGTGAGTTGGAGCGGCGCGTCGTCCTCTCCGTGCTCGACCGCAAGTGGCGCGAGCACCTGTACGAGATGGACTACTTGCGTGAAGGCATCGGCCTGCGTGCGATGGCTCAGCGTGACCCGCTCGTTGAGTACCAGCGTGAGGGCTTCGACCTCTTCGCCGCCATGATGGACGGAATCAAGGAAGAGTCGGTTGGCTTCGTCTTCAACCTCGAGGTCGAAGTAGAGGAGGCGCCCGCGCAGCCGGCCGCGGTGCAGCCGGATGCCTCGATGCCGTTTGCGGTGGCACCGGAGATCCACGCAAAGGGCCTGGATGAGGAGCACCGCGAGCAACCACTTCAGTACAGCGCGCCAACGTTGGATGGTGGGGGCGGCGGTGGTGGCGCAAGGGCCGTAGCCTCCGGCGCCGCCGGGGGCGGCGAGTACGCCGGGACGCCCCGCAATGCTCCCTGTCCCTGTGGCTCCGGCAAGAAGTACAAGAAGTGCCACGGAGCACCTGGGCGGACGTAGGGGGTGCGCCCAACCACGCAGATCCGGAGTCACTGGATGCGAGCGATGGTTACCGCCTCGCTCGTGGTACTGGGCGGATCTGCCTGTTCGGCCAGTGATCCCGACGAATCTGCCGCGTCGTTCGCGGCCGTCACGTCCGATCAGGTCGTCGTGGCGCTGGACTGCCGCTGGCGGTCGATGAGCGTCGGCGACTCCTTCGAGTGGCCCGTGGAGCCCGCCGAGGTGGGTGAGTGTCGGTTCGCTGACGCCGAGTCCCTGGGCATGGCGCTCTTCGACGAACCCACTGGCGCTGATGCATATGCGGCGCTGCTCCCGTGCCTGTTCAACGACTATCCGCCTGGCGACTACTACTTCGCCCTCGGGGACGCCTGGGTGGCCGCCTCTGACGAGCTGGCTCGGGAGGCAGCCGACCGGGTACTTGCCGGTCTCGACGGTGAGCTGATCCATGTCACCGAGTTGGGGAGCGGCCCCGCCTGCGACGACGAGGGCTAAGCCGTCGCACGATCTGAGTTGGCCGTCGGGTGATGTCACGCCCAGTCGAGCGCTGTGCACATCCATCGTCCCTTGCGTCGTTCGAGCCGCAGCGCCAATGCGCGGCATCTCTCGGCCCCGGCGGTGACCACCGACACCTCGGCGATGTCCGGGGTCGGTAGGCAGACGTGTACCGATCGCACGTGTTCTGGGCACCGAGTGCGTGGCGCGCGCGGGTCCAGCTGTCGGGCGCGCAGCTGCTGACGCCGATCAAGGCGGCGATAGATCGCCGGGAGCACCCACTGCCCCAGCTGCATCACCGGACGCTCGGCCGCCTCCACCTCGAGGACCGCCTGAGCGAGTCGAGCCGCCCATGGCGAGACATCAGTCTCTTCGCCCACCGATGCCGGCTCGGTCGCGGGGACCACGGGGATGGCTGGAAGGCCGTTGGGCAACAAGAACTCGAGGTCCAGGCTCTGTTGGCCGGGCACGGCGGAGACCCGATTGGGGACGTGGTCCACCCAGACCGGTGGCGGAACCAGCCGTAGCCGAGGAGTGGGGGCTTCTGGGGTGCCGATCGTGGCTTCGGCCGGGGGGAGGACGTCGAGGGGGGCGGGAGCGGACACAGGGCCTCCTTGGCAGTTGGGTAAGTCGATTCATTTAGTATCGTTTACTCATGTTTGCTTACGGTTGCTGAGGGAGAGCCAATCATGGAGTGGGCCACATGACCAGAGGTCTCCGCGGGTGGGGATAACTCGATGCACACCACATCCCCCTCCCGTCGTGGCTACCTTGCGGGGATGACGTCCCAGCAATCTGAACCTGAGCGCGGTGATCCCGACGACGCCGCACTGCTCGCAGATGAGGCCAGGCGCCGGGATGACGATGCGCAGGTGAGCGAGAGGCTTCAGGTCGAGCGCGCCGCGACCCCCTGGCGCGAGCTGCTCGCCGGATCGGCGGGGCGCTCGGTCGAGATCGTCACCAGCGATGGCGTCCGGCACCGGGGCTCGGTGGGCCAGGTGGGAGACAGCTGGTGCCTCCTCGAGGTCGCTGGGCGCGCTGTGCTTGTGCCGCTTGGCCAGGTGTTGACGGTGGCTGGGCTACGGGGACCGGCTCCGCGTTCGGTTGCCGGCCCTGGGATGGGCTCGGTGCTACGCAGATGGAGCCAGCTGCGGTGCACTGTCACCGTGCACTTGCGCGACGGATCGAGCCGGACCGGCCAGGTTGTTGACGTCGTAGGCGACGCCTTCGCACTGGCGTTGGACGCTGGCCCCAAGGGGTCGCTCACCGTCCCCACCGCGGCGGTGCGGTGGGTCGTCGGGGATTCCCTTACTGACGAGCGCTAGGCGGCGAGACCTCCGCGTCACGGGCGCCGCCTGCTTCGCTCTCATCGGCGCGCGCGAATGGGTGCTCAGCGATGAACCGCTCAGTCTGCTCGTAGCGCTCAGCGATGAATCGCTCGAGCTCGGACTCCTCGATCCGCCACTGGCCGCGTCCGCCGATCTTGATGGCCCGCAGGTCGCCGCTGCGGACCAGCGCGTACGCCTGGGATGCTGAGACGTTCAGCATCTCGGCGACATCGGGGAGCGTGAGGAAGCGGCGAGTCACCGCATCAGTCTGTCACTCCGCTGCATTCGGTGACGGAGGGTCGCCCTCTGTGTTGATGACTACTCCGCGGGAGGGGAAGGCTGTGGACAACGCCTGCGCGGCACGTTGGCTCGGGCATGATCGCTGTCGCGATGGAACGCGGGGGCAACGTGGGGGGAAGCGACGTGACCATGACATCACTAGCGCAGTCGGCTGCGTCCGGCGTGCCACCAAGTCCGGTGGGAGTCCGAGCAGCCCGTAGGCGCTGGCGCGACCCACGTCTGCTCGTCGGTGTTGTCCTGGTGGTCGCCTCAGTCGTCGGGATGGCGGTGGTCATCGGGGCCTCCGACAACACCGTCGCCGTCTGGTCGGTCAGGGGTGACGTGCCATCTGGGAGCCCCCTCTCCGAAAGCGACGTCGTTGCGGTCCGTGTCCAGCTTCCCGACATCGGTCCATACCTTGGGGCCGACAGCGCCGTCCCCCAAGACATGGTCGCTGCCCGGGACTTCGCTGCCGGAGAGCTGCTGACGATGGTTGGGCTCGAAAGTGCCGGTGACCTCGGCGGTGTTCGCGTTGTGACGCTCCCCGTGCTGCGCAACCAGATGCCGGCCGACCTCGCCGTCGGAGATCGCGTCGACGTGTACGTGGTGGAACGGGGCTCCGCCGGGGAGCCCGCTGGTTCGCCGAAGCTGGTGCTCGGAAGCGCGGTCGTCGCAGATGTCGACGACGATGCCGGGGCCTTTGGCGGAACGAGCCTGGAGACGGGCGTGGCGCTGTCGGTGCCGGAGGAGGAGGTTGCTGCGGTCGTTGACGCGCAGGCGCGTGGAACGGTGACCCTTGTCGACGTGCCCGTGGGGTCCTCGTGACGCTACGCGTGGCAACTGCTCTGACCGATGCGGCAGCTGAGTCAGCGGTGGTTCATGCACTGAACGACTCTCCGGTAGGAGCAACGCTCGTCCGCCGGTGTCGGGACATCGTTGAGCTGCGCGCTGTCGCAGCGACCTCCCAGATCGACGTCGCGGTCGTTGACGGAGAGCTGCGCGGGCTCGACCGCGATGTTCTGGCGGCGCTGGCTGCGACGGGGGTTCGCTGCATCGCCGTCTCCGATCACAGCAGCGAGTCGCTGCGGGCGATGGGGGCGTCCAGTGTCATCGACCGGGGCCTGTCCGGGCTCGATGCGGCGCTCCGCGGCGAGGGTGCACCGGTTGTCACTGCACCCGATGTCACTGCACCCGATCGCCTGGCTCGAACGGGGCGGGTGGTGGCGGTATGGGGGCCAACCGGTGCTCCCGGGCGGACCACCGTGGCCATCGAGCTGGCAGCAGCACTCACCCGACGAGGCCAGGACACGCTGCTGATCGACGCGGACACCGTCGGTCCCTCCATCGCCCAGCGCCTCGGACTCATCGACGACACGTCTGGGTTCGCCGCTGCAGTGCGGGTGGCCGCACGAGGCCGTCTCGACCCCGTAGGGCTGGCAGGGTTGGCCGTATCGGTGCCGGCCGGTCCCCGGGTGCTGGTCGGGCTGCCCTCAGCCGATCGGTGGACCGAGCTCCGGCCATCGTCGGTGGATGCCTTGCTGCAGTGCGGGAGGAGCACGGTGCCGTGGACGGTCGTCGACGTCGGTTTCGGCGTCGAGGGCAGCGACCTCGACTGGGCAGACCCGGGAGCTCCAGTCCGCTATGGCGCTGCGCGGGCGACCTTGGCCGCCGCTGACGTGCTGGTATGTGTCGGTCGCGCTGACCCGATCGGACTGACCCGGTTCATCCGCGGCCTACCTGAGGTACAGGAGCTGGCTCCGACCGCCGAGGTGCTGGTTGCGGTGAACAGAATCAGGTCAGGAGGCGAAGCCCGCAGCGTGCAGGAACTGATGGTCGCCGAGTCGGGCCATTCGGTCGCCGTAGCGTTGTCAGACGACGAGCGGGGAGTCACCGGGGCCTTGACCAGGGGTCGGTCCGTTGCCGAGCACAGCCCCCGCTCACCGTTTGCCATCGACGTCGACGCCCTGGCGTTGCGGGTGCTGGTACTCGGGGGTTCGTACGATCAGTCCCGTGAACGAGTTGCGCGGTCTCATCGTGGACTTCTACGGGGTCCTCACCGACGGCATCGACACAGCGATGCGGGCGTGGTCTGACCTAGACGAGATCGACTACTCCCATTTCCAGGAAGCCATGGCTGAGTGGTTTGGCGACTTCGGGGGGTTCGAGGCGCGCTTCAACCCGGTGCACGCGCTCGAGCGTGGCGAGATGGAGGTACCAGATTTCGAGGCCGAGCTCGCACGACGCCTGACGAGACGCGACGGGCGCCCGCCGGCGGCCGAGGGGCTGGTCGAGCGGATGTTCAGCCGTTTTGCGCACGCCGCGGACATGACCGGGCTCGTGCACCGGGCCAAGGCTTCGGGAATCCGGACGGCTCTGCTGTCGAACTCATGGGGGGACCAGTACCTCCGAGACGGTTGGCAGGACATGTTCGACGTCGTCGTGATTTCTGGGGAGGTCGGCATGCGCAAGCCTGAGGCGGCCATCTTCGAGCACACGTTGTCCGAGCTGGGGTTGCCTTCGGCCTCTTGCGTCTTTGTCGACGACCATCAAGCCAACATCAAAGCGGCGGCTGCGTTGGGGCTGGTCGGCGTGTGGCACCAAACGTACGAGCAGACCGCCGCCGAGCTCGAGGTGCTCTTCGGTCGTCCCCTGGCGCGGTAGCGGGTGCCCACGGCCACATACGATCAACCCGCTCGGCCGTGAGACGATCGGCCGGTGGTCGACCGCCTGACGCCGCTCGATGCGTCCTTCCTCTATCTGGAGGAGACTGCGACGCCCATGCACATCGGTGGGTTAGCTGTCTTTGCGCCTCCGGACGGTCCGTTCGACACATCGCGGCTGGCTGAGCTCGTCTCATCCCGACTCGACCTCGTCCCTCGCTACCGCCAGCGGGTCCGAGAGATTCCAGGGGGGATCGCAGCTCCTGTCTGGATCGACGACGAGGGCTTCGACCTCGGCTACCACGTCCGGCGCACGGCACTGCCGCGTCCGGGTAGCGACGCCCAGCTCCACGAGCTCGTGGCCAGGGTGCTCTCCCGTCCGCTCGACCGCAGCAGGCCGCTGTGGGAGATGTATCTCGTCGAGGGCTTGGCCAATGGCCGGATCGCCCTGATTACCAAGACGCACCAAGCCCTCGTCGACGGAGTGGGTGCCATCGAGATAGGGGAGGTCCTCTTCGACGACGGACCCGACGACGCTGACCTCGACGAGCGTCTTGGTAGCGGCTGGCTGCCTCGCCGCGGCCCTTCCACAGTCCGGCTGGTTACCGATGCGGTTGGTGACGTCGTTGGACGCCCGAGTGCGGTCGTCGACACGGTGCGGCAGGGTGTCGCTGACGTCGGCCGCACGGTGGGACGGCTGGGTGCGGCAGCTGGCGGAGCCCTGCGGATGGCCAGAACGGTTGCCAGGACGGCCCCGAGCTCACCCCTCAATGTCGAGATCAGCCAAGCACGTCGCTTCGCAACGACAATCGCACCGCTGGACGATTTTCGGCGCCTCCGTCAGCACTACGACGCGAACATCCATGACGTCGTGCTTGCCACGGTGACCGGGGGACTACGTGCCTGGCTGCAGATGCGCGGCGAGCCGGTTACCGGCAGGTCGACGGTCCGGGCACTGGTCCCGGTCAGCATCAACGAGCACGGCGACGAAACGTCACTGGCCACCGTCGTGGTCGAGCTACCCGTTGGTGAGCCGTCACCGGTCGTGCGGCTGCACCAGGTTGCCTACGCCATGCGTGCCGGTCTGGAGGACCGTCGGGCGGTCAGCGCCGAGCGGCTGGCCGGGCTTGCCGGATTCGCGCCGCCGACGTTGCACGCGGCCGGAGCGCGACTGGCGGCCGGCATCTCCCACCGCCTGTTCAACCTTCTCGTCACTAATGCGCCGGGCCCTCAGCAGCCGCGCTACCTGGCCGGCGCGCGCCTGCTCGAGGCTTACCCGGTTTCCCCGTTGTCGAAGGGGCAGGCGCTCAGCATTGGCGTGACTTCCTACGACGGTCAGGTGTTTGTCGGCCTGTTCGGGGACCGCGACGCGATGCCCGACCTTGACGTCCTGGGTCAGTGCCTGCATGACGCGCTCGACGAGCTACTGGCCACCATCGACACATAGGGGCAGGCGTCGGCGGTCGGCCTGTCGGAAGTGTTCGGGCCGTGCCACGATGACTCCATCACTGGTCACGACATTCGTGAGAGGTCGCCGCATGGACGCTGTCTCGCAGGTCCCGCTCCCGCGCAATGAGCCGATCCGCTCCTACCTTCCGGGGTCGAGCGAACGGGCCAGCCTGGAGGTTGCCCTCAAGGACCTCGCCGGAACTGAGCGCGAGCTGCCGATGGTCATCGGCGGTCGTGCGGTGATGGGGTCCGGCGACGAGATGGCAGTGGTGCAGCCGCACAACCGACGTCACGTGCTGGGGCGACTTCGGGACACGACGTCGGACGACGCGGGTGCGGCTGTCGCAGCAGCCAGAGCGGCGGCCCCGGAGTGGCGGGCTCTCTCCTACGACGACCGAGCCGCGATCTTGTTGCGTGCCGCCGATCTGCTCGCTGGGCCATGGCGAGACCGGCTCAACGCAGCGACCATGCTCGGGCAGTCCAAGACCGCCTTCCAGGCCGAGATCGACGCCGCCTGTGAGCTGATCGACTTCTGGCGCTTCAACGTCGCCTTCGGCAAGCAGGTGCTCGGCGAGCAGCCGATCTCATCACCTGGCGTATGGAACCGCCTCGACCACCGCCCGCTCGAGGGATTCGTGTACGCCGTGACGCCCTTCAACTTCACCGCGATCGCCGGAAACCTGCCGACCGCCCCAGCGCTGATGGGCAACACCGTCGTCTGGAAGCCGGCGTCGTCCCAGCAG
>JANLWJ010000096.1:0-8926 GCA_031364455.1 Actinomycetes bacterium
GCTCGCCGGTGTTCGGGCGGCGGAACGGACGCGCACAGGTGATGGTGAGGGCGCCCGACGGATCGACGTAGGGAAGGCTCCAGGTGAGCCCGCCCTTCTTGCGGGCCTCGCGGTACCAATCGCGCGTGCGATGGTCGTACACCGGATCCATGTTGTCGTCGGCGGGGTAGCCGAGGAACACGCCGTCGGTGGTGCCCAGGCAGTGGCGATGTTTGCGTATGGCACGAAGGACTGCACCCGCGTCGATCTGGTAACTGGTCCAGGCAACATCTACGTCGCAGCTGCCAAGCGTCATCTGAAGGGCATCATCGGGATCGACTCCGAGGCCGGGCCGACCGAGATCGGCATCTTGGCCGATGGTGGCGCAGATCCCAGATACCTGGCAGCTGACCTGATAGCGCAGGCGGAGCATGACGAGAACGCATCCTGCCTTCTCGTCACCGACGACGCCCCCCTGCTCGACGCAGTGGATGCCGAGGTCGCTGCCCAGCTGCCGACCACCCGGCATCGGGAGAGGGTCGAGACCGCACTCTCCAAGCAGAGCGCCTATGTACTCGTTGATGATCTCGACCAGGGTCTGCAGGTCGTCGACGAGTGGGCTGCAGAGCACCTCGAGGTCATCACCGCTGACGCGAGCGATCGCGCGAGTCGGGTTCGCAACGCTGGTGCCATCTTCGTTGGCCCTTACTCGCCGGTCTCCCTCGGCGACTACCTCGCAGGGTCCAACCACGTGCTCCCGACCGGTGGCACCGCCAGGCACACCGGTGGCCTCTCCGTGCAGTCGTTCCTTCGCGGCATCCACATCGTCGACTACACCCGGGACGCCCTCGCAGCTTCCGCGCCGCACATTGACGCCCTCGGAGGTGCCGAGGACCTCCAGGCCCACGTCGCGGCGGTCCGGGTCCGTGTCCCGAAGGACCGCTGATGACTCTCGATGACCTGCCGCTGCGCGCGGACCTGCGCGGCCAAACTCCATACGGTGCACCGCAGATCGATGTCGCGGTGCGGCTGAACACCAATGAGAATCCATACTCACCAAGTAGCGCGGTCGCAGCATCCATCGTCTCGCGAGTGACGACGGTGGTCACTGGCCTCAACCGGTATCCGGACCGCGACTGTCACGAGCTCCGGGGAGCGCTTGCGAAGTACGTCGAGGGACGTACTGGCGAAGACGTGACAGCAGCCCAGGTGTGGCCAGCAAACGGGAGCAACGAGGTCCTTCAACAGATCTTGCAGGCTTTCGGCGGGCCAGGTCGCAAGGCGATCGGATTCGAGCCGTCGTACTCGATGCACCGGTTGATCTGCCGTGGGACCGGCACCGACTACCACCCGGCCAGACGCGGCCACGACTTCGCCCTGACTGTTGACGGCGTTGGCGCTTCGGTCAGAGAGCACGGCCCCGACATCGTCTTCCTCTGCACTCCCAACAACCCAACCGGAACCGTCGTCGGGCTTCCGGTAATCGAGGCGGCGTACACCGCAACAAGTGGCATTGTCATCGTTGACGAGGCGTACGCGGAGTTCAGCGACAGCCCGAGTGCAGTGACGTTGCTCCCTGGGCGAGAGCGACTGATCGTCGTGCGAACGCTGAGCAAGGCCCTCGAGCTCGCCGGGGCGCGGATCGGCTACGCCGTGGCGAACGCGTCAGTGGTCGATGCGCTCCAGCTGGTGCGGTTGCCCTATCACCTGTCATCGATCTCCCAGGCGGTTGGACTCGCCGCGCTGGAGCACACCGACGAGCTGCTGCACTGGGTCGAAGAGCTGAAGGTGCAGCGTGATCGCATCGCGGTGACGCTAGAAGGGCTGGGATACGACGTCTATCCTTCTGAAGCCAACTTCGTGTTCTTCGGCGGGCTCGACGACCAGTCCGTGCTCTGGCAGGCACTGCTCGATGCGAGCGTCTTGGTCAGGGATGTCGGAGTCCATGGTCATCTGCGTGTCACTGCTGGAACACCGGACGAGACTGACGCCTTCGTCGAGGCGATCACGGCCATAACGAAGGAGACCGCCGCATGAGCGCTGCAGCTGCCACAGGTGCAAGGCGAGCCCGCGTCGAGCGCACCACGAAGGAGTCGTCCGTCCTCGTTGAGCTGGACGTCGACGGCACCGGGGTGGTGGAGGTCGATACCGGCGTTCCGTTCTTCGACCACATGCTTGCGCAGTTGGGCAAGCACGGGCTCATCGATCTGGTGGTGCGGACCAAGGGAGACGTCGAAGTCGACGCGCACCACACCGTCGAGGACACCTCTCTTGCTGTGGGCCAGGCGCTCCGCGAAGCCCTGGGCGACAAGGCCGGCGTCCGTCGCTTCGGGTACGCGGTCGTGCCATTGGACGAGACGCGCGTCCTGGCGTCGGTCGACCTTTCGGGGCGCCCCTACCTCGTGCACTCCGAGCCAGAGCTCGTCGAGCTGATCGGTAGCTACGACACCACGCTGACCCGCCACATCTGGGAGTCGATCGTTGCCGAGGCACGGATCACCCTGCACGTCGAGGTGCAGACCGGTCGTAACGCCCACCACGTTGTCGAGGCGCAGTTCAAGGCTGTTGCCAGGGCGCTCAGGGATGCTGTTGCGCTTGACCCGCGCGTCACCGGGGTGCCGTCCACCAAGGGAACGCTGGGTCAATGAGCACGGTGCTGGCGGTCTTGCTGCTGGCGCTGGCCGGCTTCTGCTTCGGTGGCGCGTACGCGCTCTTCTCGCAGAAGAAGCCACTGTGGGCGGTAGGCCTGTTGGTGGTTCTTGGAGCCCTGGCTCTTGCCGGCGGGTGGCTCTACCTGTGAGCCCGGTGGGCGCCGCATGAGTCAGGCGAGGCCATCGGTCGTTGTCCTGGACTACGGCTCCGGAAATGTCAGATCAGCCGTGCGGGCCCTGGAGCGTGCCGGCGCTGACGTGTCGCTGCGCGCTGACCGTGCGGCCGCTGCCGCCGCGGACGGCTTGGTCGTCCCAGGTGTCGGGGCGTTCGCGTCATGCATCAAGGCGCTTGATTCGTTGCACGCCCGCGAGATCGTCGGAAGACGGCTTGCTGGTGGTCGACCCGTACTTGGCATATGTGTTGGCATGCAGGTGATGTTCGAGCGGGGCGTCGAGCACGGCGTCGAGAGCGAGGGGTTCGGCGAGTGGCCAGGCAGCGTCGTTGAGCTCGAGGCTCCGGTACTGCCGCACATGGGATGGAACACCGTGGATGTGCCCGATGGTTCGTCGCTCTTCGCCGGCATCGGCGACCAGCGTTTCTACTTCGTCCACTCCTACGGCGTGCGCTCCTGGGAGCTGGTGCCCGACCCGCGGATGCCAGCGCCCCTGGTCACGTGGGCCACGCACGGCGAACCGTTTGTCGCCGCTGTGGAGAACGGGCCGCTCACGGCGACTCAGTTCCATCCGGAGAAGTCCGGCGACGCGGGGCACCTCCTGCTCCAGAACTGGTTGGGCACCCTCTAGCCTGCACGACATGAGCAAGGAGAAGGCGCGTCGCCGTGCCGAGGATCGAGCCAAGAAGAACGCGCCTAAGCCCAAGCCGGCCGACAAGCCGACAGCTGCTCTGGCCAAGCCGAAGAAGAAGGGGCCCACCAGGACTGCCCGCCAAGAGCGGCAGCGTCGTCGATTGTGGGTGATCGGTGGCATCTGGCTGCTTGCCAACGCGGTGATCTGGATCGTGAGCGGAGCCGGCAACTGGGAGGCCAAGTGGTTGGGCCTCACGATCACCACGATCTTGATCCCGCTCATCGTCTGGCTGGTCTGGGACCCTGAGGGCCGCGTCGACCTCTGACTCAGCACCACCTCGGCTCCCCGTAGAGTTTGCGCCATGTCTGAACCACGTCTGGAGCTGTTGCCAGCAGTCGATGTCGCCGATGGACAGGCGGTGCGGCTCGTGCAGGGCGCTGCGGGGTCCGAGACGTCCTACGGTGACCCCTGGTCGGCGGCACTTGCGTGGCAAGAGGCAGGGGCTGAGTGGATTCACCTGGTCGATCTCGACGCCGCATTCGGTCGGGGAAGCAACTGCGACCTGCTCGCTGAAGTAGTGGGAAAGCTCGATGTCGACGTGGAGCTGAGCGGGGGGATCCGCGACGACGCGTCATTGGCGATGGCGCTGGGGACCGGCTGCCGCCGGGTCAACCTCGGTACTGCTGCGCTGGAGGACCCAGAGTGGTGCGCCAAGGCGATGGCTGAGCACGGCGACCGAATCGCAGTCGGCCTAGATGTCCGCGGCACCACCCTGGCGGCGCGTGGCTGGACCGAAGAGGGCGGCGACCTGTGGGAGACGCTCGAGCGTCTCGAGCGGGACGGCTGCTCCCGCTACGTGGTCACCGACGTCACCAAGGACGGCACCCTGCGCGGGCCGAACCTGCAGCTGCTGCGTGATGTCGCAGAGCGAACCGAGGCGCCCATCGTCGCGAGCGGAGGAGTCTCCTCGCTGGCCGACCTCGAGGCGATCGCCGCGCTCGTCCCGATCGGGGTCGAGGGTGCAATCGTCGGCAAGGCGCTCTACGCAGGTGCCTTCACCTTGCAGGAGGCGCTCGCGACGGTGTCGGTGCTATGACCGGAACGAGGCGTTCGATCGGCACCGGGGCTGCGTGGGAGTCGCGGTACGGCTACTGCAGGGCCGTTGCCTCCGGAGACTCGGCGTGGGTGGCCGGTACCACGGCGTCGAGCGAAGGGGCCGCACCCGCACCGGACGCCGCCGGCCAGGCACGAACTGCTTTCGGCATCGCGCTGAAGGCGCTCGCTGAGCTCGAGTTCTCGGCAGCCGATGTGGTGCGTACCCGGATCTTCCTCACCGATATCTCCGATGCCGATGACGTCGGACAGGTGCACGGTGAGTTCTTTGCCGATGCCATGCCGGTAGCCACGATGGTCGCGGTCAGCGCGTTGGTGGACCCCTCGCTCGTCGTGGAGATCGAGCTCGAGGCACGTCGGGTGCCGCCTTCGTGAGGCAGGTCGTCGAGGTTCGGATCAGCGTTGCCCAGCCAATAGGCGAGGTGTGGAAGCTGGCCTGTGACGGCGCTGCCTGGCCGGCGATGCCGGGTGCTCAGCTCGTTCTGGAGGTGACTCCCGTCGAGGCGTCGCGACGGCTCGAGTACGGCATCTGTGCGGGGCTGCCGGTCCGCGACCACCATGGCGAGCTGACTGTGAGCCAAACGCCCACCGGCGGTACCGAGCTCTTCTTCACCGAGTCGTTCCGGCCGCGAATCTGGGGCACCGGAAGCTACCTGCGGGGCCGGCGCGAGCGCGTACTGATCGAGACTGCCCAGTGGTGGGGTCGCGACAGCGCCAACCGTACGTGAGCCCCCATTAGGCTCAAGTCGTGACTGTTGCCGTGCGGGTGATCCCTTGTCTCGACGTCGATGCCGGGCGCGTTGTGAAGGGCATCAACTTCGAGAACCTCCGCGATGCGGGTGACCCGGTCGAGCTGGCCCTCCGGTACGACAGCGAGGGAGCGGACGAGCTGACCTTCCTCGACATCACCGCGTCCAGCGGAGATCGAGGGACCACCTACGACGTCGTGAACCGAACGGCCGGTGAGGTGTTCATCCCACTGACGGTCGGGGGTGGCGTCCGGTCAGTCGACGACGTCGACCGGCTGCTGCGGGAAGGTGCCGACAAGGTTGGGGTGAACACCGCGGCCATCGCACGACCTGAGCTGATCGCCGAGATCTGCGCCAGGTTCGGTCGCCAGGCCCTGGTGCTCAGCGTTGATGCCAGGCGTGCAACGGAGGTCACCACTCCTTCTGGTTTCGAGGTGACAACGCATGGCGGTCGTCGGGGGACCGGCATCGACGCGATCGAGTGGGTCGAGCGAGCGCAAGAGCTGGGCGCCGGCGAGATCCTGCTGAACTCGATGGACGCCGATGGCACGCGGGATGGCTTCGACCTGCCAATGATCACGGCCGTACGCGCACGCACCCACCTCCCCCTGGTCGCGAGCGGCGGGGCGGGAACCCCCGACCACTTCTGCGATGCCGTCGCGGCCGGGGCTGACGCGGTGCTGGCTGCGAGCGTGTTTCACTTCGGCGTCTTGACGATTGCCGAGGTCAAGGAACGGCTGCGCACCGCGGGGCACTGCGTCCGCTAGGTCAGCAGGGTTGGCCAGGCCGTCAGACGGCTAGACGCCGAGGGCATGCCGCTGCCATCGCTCGATGGACCCTTGTGGGCCTTCGATGTCGACCTCTGCCTGGTCGCGTCGGCCATGGACGTACAGAACCAGCTCGGCAGGGGCCCCGGTCAAGGTGATCGCCGCAGGATCGTCGGTGTTGCCTACGGAGATCGCGCCGAAGTCGGGAGCTGCCAGCCGGACCGGGACGGGGGACTTCCGCACGTACACGCGCACCCGGCGGGTGAGGTGCTGCCACAGCGTTCGCTGGTCGTCGTCGGCGAGCTCGCGCAGTGTCCACATCTGGCCGGCCCTGCGGACGTCCTCGTGATGGACCAGGTGCTCGAACGTGTTGGCGGCGGTCTCGGCGCCGGGTAGCCGCATCGGCGAGATCAGTGGCGGTCCGTGCCGAAAGCGCTCGACGAGTGAGGCGTACGGCGCCGATGCCGTCCGTCGCTGCTGAAGCGCGGTCCAGCCGGCCAGGGGTCGCACGATGATGCCCGCGGCAGCGGGGTGCCCCTCGCGCACCAGGAGGTGCGCGACCAGGTCGCGGGTGACCCAGCCCCCACACAGCGTTGGCGCGTCGGGTCCGACCTCGTCGAAGAGGTCGGCCAGCGCGAGGCGTTCACGGACAGCGAATGACCGGGGGTCTGAGGTTGAAGCGGGCGTGTCGGGCATACCTGCAGCGTGACTGCTGCGGGGCGCCAACGCCAGTTGAGGGGACCGACGGCACAATAAGGGGTCATGTCCAGCATCTCCGCCCTTGATCCGGTCATCGCGGCGCGTCTGAAGCGCGATGCCTACGGGCTCTTCTCCGCCGTTGCCCAGCAGTACGACTCCGGTGAGGTCTTGATGGTCGGGTGGATGGACGACGAGGCGCTGCACCGCACCCTGACCACCGGACGCGTTACCTACTTCAGCCGCAGCAGGCAGGTCTACTGGCAGAAGGGTGAGACCTCCGGCCACGTGCAGTGGGTCAAGGAGGTACGGCTCGACTGTGACGGCGACACGATCTTGGTGCGGGTCGACCAGGTCGGCCCTGCCTGTCACACCGGGGCGCCGACGTGCTTTGACGCCGGCGAGCTCCCGCTTGCACCGCCGCCGGTGGCCCCGCATGGGGGATCGTCATGAGTACCGGCGCAGTTGCTCCGACCCTTGCGGAGTTCCGCGTTCTGGCCAGCGACCGGCGGGTGATCCCCGTAGTGCGGCGGCTCATGGCTGACGCCGAGACTCCTGTCGGGCTCTATCGCAAGCTTGCCCAAGATCGTCCCGGCACCTTTCTGCTGGAGTCGGCAGAACACGGTGGGGTCTGGTCGCGCTACTCGATTGTCGGCGCTCGGTCGCACTCGGTGCTGACCGAGGTGGACGGACGTGCGGTCTGGACCGGCGGTGAGCCGCCCGTCGGCATTCCTCGCGATGGTGAGCCCCTCGCCGTCGCCCGCGAGGTGCTCCGTGGGCTACAGACACCGCGCCAACCGGGGCTGCCACCGCTGACGGGGGGCCTGGTGGGCTACATCGGGTACGACGCCGTCCGCCGGTGGGAGCGCCTTCCGTCCATCGCTCCAGACGAGCTGCATCTGCCGGAGATCGGCCTCATGCTTGCCACCGACCTAGCGGTGCTTGACCACTCCGACGGCACAGTGCTGCTCATCGCCAACGCGATCAACTACGACGCCACAGACGAACGGGTCGACGAGGCGTGGCACGACGCGGTCGCCCGGCTCGACGCGATGACGGCGGGCCTGGCCGTTTCGGCGTCGGCGACGGTTGCTGTGGTCGACGTCGGTGTCGAGCCTTCCTATGTCTCGCGCACCGAACGTGCTGACTTCCTGCTGGCCGTTGAGCGTGCCAAGGAGGCGATCCGGGCAGGGGAGACGTTCCAGATCGTCGTCAGCCAGCGCTTCGAGATCGACTGCCCAGCCGACAGTCTCGACGTCTACCGCGTGCTGCGGGGAGTGAACCCGAGTCCCTACATGTACTTGCTGCGCTTCGACGATTTCGACATCGTGGGATCGAGCCCGGAAGCCTTGGTGAAAGTGTCTGAGGGCCGAGCGCTCGAGCACCCGATCGCGGGAACACGCTGGCGTGGTCAGACTCCGGAGGAAGATGCAGCGCTGGCGTCGGAGCTGTTGGCTGACGAGAAAGAGCGGGCCGAGCACCTCATGCTCGTCGACCTCGCTCGCAACGACTTGGGACGGGTCTGCCGGCCGGGCACCGTTGAGGTCGTCGACTTCATGACGGTGGAGCGCTACTCACATGTGATGCACATCGTGTCCACTGTTGTGGGTGAGGTCGCTGCCGGGCTGACGGCGTACGACGTCCTCGCAGCGACGTTCCCGGCCGGGACGCTCTCAGGTGCACCGAAGGTGCGGGCGATGGAGCTGATCGACGAGCTCGAGCCGAGCCGGCGTGGGCTCTACGGCGGGACCGTCGGCTATTTCGACTTTGCCGGAGACATGGACATGGCCATCGCGATCCGAACGGCGCTGGTCCGGGACGGGCGGGCCTACGTACAGGCGGGTGGCGGAATCGTCGCCGACTCCGATCCGGCGGCTGAGTTCGACGAGTCGGTCAACAAGGCGGCCGCAGTCCTGCGCGCGGTGGCAACAGCGGCGACGCTGCGTGCTCCGTGATCCAGGCCCGCTCCCGTAGCTGGGTCATCGCGCTTCTTTCGGTTTCGTCGGTCGCGGGGTTCGCGGCGGCCGCTGACGCCGCGACGGGACTGGCGCTCTTAGCCATCGCCACCATTCCGGCGCTCTACGCGGTGCCGCCACGCGGCCGGCCGGCACTCGGTGTCGTTGTCGCAGGCACTGGACTGGTCGCTGCATCCCTCGGAGACCTC
>JANLWJ010000267.1:0-1846 GCA_031364455.1 Actinomycetes bacterium
CGATGCGCATCAGCGGGTTCGTCGCCTTCTCACGCCCGATCGTGCTGGTTCGTTCCGCACCCGGTGGTGCCGAACAGAACGACCCGGCGCCGTGAGTCGGGTACACCGGTGTGTCATCGGGAAGCGTGCCGAGGCGACGCAGCGACCGGAACTGGGCCCGCGCCAACGGCTCAGTTTGCTCCGGGGACGTCAGGTCCGTGCGGGCAGCGGCACCCACGATCAGCGAACCCCCGGTGAACACGGCAACCGCGACCCCGGAGTCTTCGAGGATGTAGGACATGTGCTCATCGGTGTGGCCCGGAGTACTCCAACCGCGCAGCGTCAGGCCGCCCAGGTCGACCTGGGCCTTGTCCTCGAGCGCCACGTGATCGAATTTCCGGTCGCCCACAGCGCTGCCCAGCACGCTCGCCCCGTCCCGCCGGGACAGCCGTGTGGCACCGGAGACGAAGTCGGCATGCAGGTGGGTCTCAGCGGCGAACCGGACGCGCAGGCCCCGCTGGTCCGCCGTCTCATCGAGCGTGCGAAGGTCCAGCGACGGGTCGATGGCCAGTGCTGAGCCTTCCCCCACATCTACCAGATACGCCTGGTTCCCCAGCCCCTCGTCGAGGATGGGCAGTACGAACGGAGTGGCCATCTGGCTCTCGCAATCACTGGGCGGGCGAAAAGTCCAGTATTCCACGAATAACTGGAACATGGGGCGCGTTTGCGGACAAGCGAGGCTGGCGGGCGCTTTGGCAGCCACCCCCATCTGCCCTCGGCGGTAGGCCCTCTCCCCGTCGAGCGGTGCGCGGGGAGGCAGGGTCGAGTTGAGCGGCGCCGGCGCCTCCCGGCAGGGCGAGTGCCGGACCGGCGACCTATGATCGTCATATGACGATGAAAGCGGTCCGTGGCGGTGATGCCACGGCGCTGTCCGACGGGGTCAGCCTTGCCGACGTGGAGAGTCTGGCGCCTGCGGCCAGCTTGTTCCGGAGCCTGGGCGACCCCTCGCGGTTGGCGATACTGGGCCATCTGGCGCTGGGGGAGCACAAGGTCCGGGAGCTGACCGACCACCTCGGTTTGGCTCAGTCCACGGTGTCTGCGCACCTGCGTTGTCTGCTGGACTGCCGACTCGTGTCGGTTCGGGCAGTGGGCCGCTCGTCGGTGTACTCACTTGCGGTCGAGGCAGAAGTCCTCGGTGTCCTGCGCGCCGCGGAGACACTATTGGCGGCTACGGGTGACGCGGTGCTGCTCTGCCCGCGCTACGGCGCGGGCTCGGTCCGATGAGCGCCAGTCCGGCGACCGTGTCGCAGCCAGGCAGCGACCCCGTCCTCACTGCGCATCGACGAACCCAACTGGGTCGCCGTGCGCAGTTGCTGGCCGGCACGTCGGTGGCCTACAACGCGGTCGAGGCCGTCGTGGCGATTGGCGCCGGGGCGGCGGCGTCGTCCATCGCCCTAGTCGGGTTCGGCCTCGACTCGATCGTGGAGATGTCCTCGGGCCTGGTCATCCTCTGGCAGTTCCGGCATCCGATGCCCGAGCTGCGCGAGCGGCGGGCGCTGAGGGTGATCGCGTTCTCGTTCTTTGCCCTCGCCGGGTACGTCACGTTCGAGTCGGTGCGCTCTCTGGTCGGCGGGGACACCGCGGAACCTTCCACAGTGGGCATCGTGATCGCGGCTGTGTCGTTGGTGATCATGCCGCTGCTGTCATGGGGTCAACGTCGCACCGGGCAGGCGCTGGGGTCGACCACGGTGGTTGCCGACTCCAAGCAGACGTTGCTGTGCACCTACCTGTCTGGCGTCCTCCTCGTTGGACTGGTACTGAACACCACCATGGGCTGGTGGGTGGCCTTGATGGTGCCCAGTTCCGG
>JANLWJ010000362.1:0-3689 GCA_031364455.1 Actinomycetes bacterium
GTTAGTCGTGGTGCCCCCGCGCTCAACCTCGCCGAGTATTCCGCGACCCTCGTCGAGCCAGAACACGAAGTCAGGACGAGCCTGAGTGACGAGCCCATCTTGGGGGCTGAGTACCACCTCGCTTCCGAACCCCAGCTCGTGCTCGAGCAGCTCAGCCACGATTCGTTGGACAGCCGAGCTCTGGGCTCCGTGCACGTGAACCTTGTCGATGGCGTCCGCCCTCGCCTCGAGGTGCGAGCGCAGGCGAGCCGCGAGCTCGTCGACGCGCTCGAGCTCGGCGCGCTCGACGTCGTCCAGTTGACGACGCACGAGACGGGCGTACGGGACGGGCACAGCCCGCAGCTTCACAGCTCCTCGCCATAGAAGCTAGCCCGCGGGGTGGTTCAGCCACCGCCGCGAGCCCAAGGGGGCACGATTCAGACCCGATTGCGCTTTCGCTGGTCTCCACCCAGGACACCATCGACGAGATCGAGGTCCAGACCCTCAGTGACGTCAGCGGCGTTGGGTCCGAGCTCAGGTGAGAACTACTTGGTCCAGATCTCGCCGTGTTTCGCCTGCTCGTAGATGCTCGAAACCGTTTCGGCGTCCAGCATCTGTGGCCGCTTCTTCAGCCAGCGCCGCAGCTCGCCGGACACCAGCACCGTGACCTCATCGGGCTGTGCCTTACGCCGGAACTCAATCGCGCAGATGACAACCACTCCACCGACCATGACCGGGAAGCCACAGGCGTCGCTCAGAGCCCAGACGCCCGACTGGCTTCTTGCTCGGAGTTTCGGAGGTAGTGCTGCCGGTGGCCCGTCAGCCACACGCCTCAGAGCAGCAGGTTGGCGTCGAGCAGCATCAGCGGTCGTCAAGCACGTCCAGCACCTCGCCCACGCTCGCCACGTCGACCTTCATGCCCATCGGGTACGTCGCCTGCACGAACGGGCCCGCGCCTTCGCCCTTCGTCATGCCGCGGCGTGCAAGCTCATTCAGCGCCTCGCTCAACCCGACCCCCCGCTCACGGCGGATCTTGGCCACTTCACTGGCCACGTCTGGCGCCAGGCTCACTGTCGTACGCATGTGAACAGGGTAATGCTTCATGGTGCTGGTGATATTGCATGACGATGCTCCACTCGCGGAGCGTCTCCGCACGCCCTCTGCAGGAAGATGCGCCAACCGTGCTCGGTGACCAGCGCCACCTCGGGGCCGAAGATCAGGCGTCCGAGGTTGATGTACCGACAGGCACGCAGCCAGTACTCCTCGGTCGGTCCGAACACGACCCGACCGGGCCGTGGCGCGACCAGCAGTAGGCCGGTCCTAGGTGTGTCCCAGTCGTTCGGCAGGGGCAGTCGTTCCGCGGCGGCACGCAGGACGTCCGACGCGTCGTGCCAGTGCGTCCTGGGCGCGACGTCCACGTAGGTGCAGTCGATCAACTCGCAGCTGCCTGCGGTGTCCGATACCAGAGCGATGATCGGTTGATGCGCCCGAAGGGGTGTCCGCGCAGCGATGTCGTGGAGCAGCCGCTCGGGGTCAGCGAACTCCCAGGGGTCAAGGTCTCGAGATGTCATGTCGCGAGAGTGCCTGAGATGGCGCGTCGCCACCGGCTATCCACAGGCGGCCCGATCCGCTAGCCGGATGCTCCCCTCGCCGCCAGGCTTTCACCCCGACGAAAGGAGCACCTCATGGGTGAACGCATCCATGGCCTCGGCCACCTCGACATCGTCCCGCCGCTGAACACTGCTGAGCAGCAGTACCTCGCCGCCTATGCAGAGACCATGACGAGAGTCGACGACGACCCGTACCACGTGGACGATCACCCACCGCTGGCGCAGCGGCGTGCGTTCACTGCCGCCGACGACGGCGACTACGTGATCTCTGGCCGCGATGAAATCTCGTGGGGGCCAGACTTCAGCGGCGAGTCACTGCACACCAAAGACCGCGACGGCATCTGGCGTCCAGTCGAGTGCCTACAGCACTTGCTCGACCACTTCTTGACGCCGGACGCCGCACGGCTTCACGTGGGTGACCCGCGGTTCGCGGAGTTCACCTTCGACCATGAGCTGCTCGGAGCGGTCGCGCTCGAGGGCAACTACACCGGACGCCTCACCCTCGTCATGGTCGAGGATGGACAGGCGCGATCGCTGACGGCATCGCAGTGCGTGGGGTGCGGGTATGGAGAGGAGGGCCTGCCCTCGACGTGGGAGCACAGCGCCGGCGCCGGCGATGGCGGTGGCGCTATTGGTGCCGCCGCAGCAGACGGTGACTTGTGATGCGACGCCAGTGGCGCCAAAATGGCGCCACTGCCCAGCATTCAGGTCAAGGACGTCCCCGAAGCGACCCACGCCGTGCTGCGCCGACGGGCCGCCGCGGCCCACCAGTCACTGCAGGAGTACCTGCGCAGCTGGCTGATCGCGGAGGCGAGTCGCCCGACCGTCGACGAGGTGCTCGACCGAGCTGGTGGCTGGGCAGGCGGTACTGCACCTCTCGATGAGGTCCTCGCGACTCTCCACGAAGACCGTGATCGTCGCTGACGCGAGCGTGCTCGTCGTCGCTCTCGTCGACGACACGGCGTACGGCGACCGGGCACGACACCGACTGCGCGGCGAGGAGCTCTCCGCACCGGAACTGGTCTACCTCGAAGTCACGTCGGCGCTCCGACGGCTTGTCAGCCGCGGCCACGCGTCACCCCGCCGCGCAGCCTTGGCACTTGACGATCTGCTGGACCTTCCCGTCCGGAGCGCGAGACACACACACCTGCTGCCGCGGGTGTGGGAGTTGCGCCCGAAGCGGACCGGCGTCTGACCCACGCCAAGGGCCCACGCTGCACCTTCGAGCTGCTGGCCGGGTTCGATTAACGGGGTTCGATCAACGGGGCAGGCACCCTCTCAGCAGCGAGACCTGCATGGCGTGCATACCATGGGTATACTGAGAGTATGACTACGACGATCAAGGTCTCGAACGACGTCCGCGACCGCCTCAAGGCCCAGGCGTCGCGCGCGCACCGGACCTTGGGCGAGCACCTCGCCCACCTCGCCGACCTGGCCGATCGCGAAGGTCGCTTCGAAGCCATGCGCCAGGCGATCGCCGACGCACCTCCCGAGGCCATGGCGTCATACGCCGACGAGGTGGCAGCCTGGGAACAGCTCGACCGTGACTGACCTAGCACCCGGCGACGTCGTGTGGGTGGCGCCCGACCCGACGGTCGGTCGCGAGCAAGCCAGCCGCCGACCAGCCGTCGTGATCAGCGGCACCGACTACCTCAACATCGTCGAGACCCTGGCGATCGTGGTACCCGTCACCAGCGTCGACCGTTCCTGGCCGAACCACGTCCCGCTCGGTGGAGTCGAGCTGCCACAGCCCTTATGGGCGATGACGGAGCAGGTGCGCACGATCTCGCGCGCACGCATCGTCGACCGAGCCGGCCGCGTCGACGCGTCGACCCTGCACGAGCTGCGAGGCTGGGTCCGCGACTTCCTCGACCTGTGACGCGCCCCATGTCCCCTTGGAGCCGTAGCCTGAGCGCGTGCCCGCCGACAAGTCTCCCGACGATCTGAAGCGCCAGTTCGAAGCCGCTACCTCCGGTATGGAGCTGGATGATCTGCGCGATCTCACGCAGACGCTGCTGGCGCGCGGACGGCCGTCACTGACCGCGTTCGATCGGCCAGCCCTCCGACGCCCAACGCTGCCCGAGCCGGCGACGTTCCGCG
>JANLWJ010000366.1:0-6006 GCA_031364455.1 Actinomycetes bacterium
CGGCTGACGGCTCGTCCTCCGGACAAATGGCATACGCAGTGTGCAGCGGCCCATCAAGACGCAGGTAGCTGCGAGTGGCACCGGGGAAGTCGGCCGGTGCTGGCCACTGAGCGGGAATCACATCAGGACACTCGGTAAGCCGGTAGCGGTTGCGTACGGTCAGCGTCCCGCTTGCGCTGATCGTCACGGGGGCGTCGAATGCTTTGGAGCGCCCGTCCGATCCTATGACTGATGTGTCGATCAGTTGTAGCCCCAGCGGAGTCAGTGCAGCGGGTACCGCCCGAACGGCCCCGCCATCGAGGACAGTCGAGACCTCCTCGACGGTCACGGTGTTCCCGTTGACAGTCACAGCGCTGGTGGTCTCGACGGTGGCTGCGGACTCGCTGGGGGAGGGAGTTGCCACGTCGGTAGAAGTCGACGGCTGGATCGAAGTCGCTGTGTCCGATGGCGACGAGTCCTGCGGCCACTGAAAGATCGCGGTTGCGATGATCGCGACGGCGAGCAACGCCACAACGACCACCAAGAGCCGCGAACGCCACCAAGGTCGCGCCGGCACCGACGAACGGTGGCGACCTGACGCGGAGTGGGACACGTGGACAGTCTGCCTAGTCAGTGCCGGCCGCGAGGCCATCGGCCGCACTCGACGCGCCAGGGCGTCCACCAGGCAGGCACTCGGCGGGCTGGTGGGGCAGACTCCAGGGATGCGACTGGTGGTGGCGCTTGGAGGTAACGCCCTTTTGCGGCGCGGCCAGCCGATGACCCTGGAGAACCAGCGCACCAACGTCCGAGTGGCTGCTGAGGCGCTGGCGCCGGTTGCGATGGAGCATGAACTCGTCATCACCCACGGCAACGGGCCTCAGGTGGGGCTCCTCGCGCTCCAAGGCGCGGCCTATCACCCGGATGAGGCCTTTCCCCTTGACGTCCTCGGCGCCGAGACCGAAGGGTTGATCGGGTACCTGATCGAGCAGGAGCTCGGCAATCTGCTTCCGTTCGAGAAGCCGCTTGCCACATTGCTGACGATGGTCGAGGTCGATCCGAGCGACCCGGCCTTCGGTGATCCGACGAAATACGTCGGCCCGGTCTACGAGAAGCAGGACGCCGACGCGCTTGCTGCGGCTAAGGGCTGGCACTTCAAGATGGACGGCGAGGTGTGGCGCCGTGTCGTACCGTCACCGCGTCCGAAGCAGATCTTCGAGCTGCGGCCCGTGCGCTGGCTGCTGGAGCAGGGTGCAGTGGTCATCGCGGCAGGTGGTGGTGGAATCCCGACGATGTACTTGCCTGGCACGCGCACGCTGGTAGGAGTCGAGGCTGTCGTCGACAAGGATCTCGCCAGCGCCCTGATGGCCCAACTGATCGACGCCGACGAGTTCGTCGTGGCTACTGACGCTGACGCGGTCTACGTCGACTGGGGCACGGCGCACCAACGGGCGTTAGCGCGAGTCAGTCCCGATGCGCTGGCGCAGATGAGCTTCCCTGACGGGTCGATGGGCCCCAAGGTCGGTGCCGCCTGCGACTTCGTCCTGACGACCAAGCGCCCGGCCCGGATCGGCGACCTGGCCGCTCTGCCGGCGGTGCTGGGTGGCGATGCTGGCACGGTCGTCGTGCACGGTGAGGGCGTCGTCGAGTACCGCTGACCAGAAACGGGTTGGCGGTTGCAGGCCTGGGTAGGTGAGACTGTCTGGTCGTGGGACACGTCGACGTCAATGGAGTCAGCTACGTGCTGCCAGATGGCCGCACGCTCTTCTCCGGGGTGTCGTTCCGGGTGGGTGACGGTGCCGTTGTTGCTCTGGTCGGAGCGAACGGAGCCGGCAAGACGACCTTGATGCGGGTGATTGCCGGAGATACCGACCCCGTCGATGGATCTGTCTCGCGCAGCGGTGGCCTCGGTGTGATGCGTCAGTTCGTCGGCAGTGTGCGCGACGAGTCAACGGTGCGAGACCTGCTGGTGTCGGTCGCGCCGCCTCGTATCCGCGATGCTGCTCGCGAGTTGGACGCCGCCGAGCTGCAGATGATGGAGCACGACGACGAGAAGACCCAGATGCGCTATGCCCATGCCATCGCCGACTGGGGTGACGCCCACGGATATGACGCCGAGGTGGTCTGGGACGCCTGCACCATGGAGGCGATTGGCCTCCCATACGAACGCGCTCAGTACCGCGAGGTGCGGACGCTGTCGGGTGGGGAACAGAAGCGCCTAGTACTCGAAGCTCTGCTTCGCGGGCCTGACGAGGTGCTGCTCCTCGACGAGCCGGACAACTACCTCGACGTCCCCGGTAAGCAGTGGCTCGAGGAGCGACTGGCGTCGACGCAGAAGACCGTTCTCCTGATCTCGCACGACCGTGAGCTCCTGGCCACGGCTGCCAACCGGATCGTCACAATCGAGGGTGGCTCGAGCTGGGTGCATGGTGGGGGCTTCGCCTCCTACCACGAGGTGCGAAGCGACCGGCACGAGCGGCTCGCTGAGCTGCTTCGACGCTGGGATGAAGAGCATCAGCGCCTCAAGGACCTGGTGCGCACGCTGCAGCAGCAGGCGGCAATCAGCCCAGACATGGCATCGAGGTACAAGGCGATGCAGACCCGACTACGCAAGTACGAGGAGGCTGGCCCACCGGAGGCGCCGCCCGTGGCGCAGAACGTTCGGATGCGGCTCAAGGGTGGACGCACCGGCGTCCGAGCGGTGACCTGTCAGCAGCTCGAGCTGACTGGTCTGATGCAGCCGTTCGACCTCGAGGTCTTCTACGGCGAGCGGGTCGGCGTCCTGGGCAGCAATGGATCCGGCAAGTCGCACTTTCTGCGACTGTTGGCATCGGGCGATCCGGAGCACGCGACCGTGGCGCATACCGGCGCATGGAAACTCGGCGCGCGAGTGGTGCCAGGACACTTCGCCCAGACCCACGACCACGCGGAGTTCACCGGCCGGACGCCGATCGAGCTGTTGTGGCAGGAGCACTCCCTGCAGCTGGGTCCGGCGAAGGCGTCACTGCGCCGCTATGAGCTCGAGCACCAGGCCGACCAGCGGTTCGAGACGTTGTCGGGCGGGCAGCAGGCGCGCTTTCAAATCCTGCTGCTCGAGCTCTCCGGGGTGACGCTGTTGCTGCTCGACGAGCCGACCGACAACCTCGACCTGGCCAGCGCGGAGGCGTTGGAAGAAGGGCTTGAGGCGTTCGACGGCACGGTGATGAGCGTCACCCACGACCGATGGTTCGCCAGGTCGTTTGACCGCTACTTGGTCTTCGGATCGGACGGCCAGGTGTACGAGGCGTCCGAGCCGGTCTGGGACGAGGCGAGGGTCCAGCGCGCCCGCTAGCCGGTGACTGTTGCTCGGCGCACCCCGAATGAGGCGATGACGGCAGCGAAGGCCGTGACCGCGGTCCCGGCGGTGAAGGTCCAGGTGGGGCTGATGTCGGCGAGGATGCCGCCAATCGCCGCCCCGCCGCCGAACCCGAGCAACAGAAACGTCGTCGTCCAGGCGAAAGCGTCCGTGCGGCGTCCGGCTGCGGCTCGGTCGCCGATGACGCCGTATCCGGCGGCCAGCGAAGGAGCAAGGGCCAGCCCTGAAAGGAACAGGGTGAACCCGAGCCATGCGAGCCCGAAGTTCCAGCCAACAACGATGGTCGCGGTACCGACGGTGACTCCCGTGAGCAACCACGGCCACCGCTGCGCCGGCCCCCGGCGCCAGCGCACCCGAGACGCCACCAGCCCACCGACCAGCGAGCCAAGGCTCCAGAGTGCAAGCAGCCACCCGCTCGCTGCCCGGTTCTGTTCCAAGATCGCCACAGCCGGAACACCGACCTCCACCAGACCAAGTCCGAGCGCCATGACACACAAGGCGGCGTACGGGCCGGCGAGAGACTTCAGCGCACTGCCGAGTGGAGTGCGCGAAGCGGGAGCTGGGTGCCGTTGCCAGAGCGGCCGGACCACCCACGCGAACACCAGGCCACCGAGCACGCCGCAGGTGGCAGCTGCGAGCAGTGCGGCGTCCGGGCCGGACACCGCAACCAGGACGCCCACCAGGGCCGGCCCTGCGATGAAGACCATCTCCTGCCAGGTGGCGTCCAGAGCGTAGAGGGCATCGAGGTCGTGCTGGTCGCGGGCGAGCTGGGGCCACAGGGTCCGGGAGATCGGTGAGGTGGGGGCCGACACGAGACCGCCCCCGAAGGCCAGGGCGACCAGAGCCCCTTCGGCGCCCCACGAGCCGAAGGCCATGAACACCAGCACCGCTCCCTGGCTCACGGCTGTGACGGCTTCGACCCGATGCGCCCGCCCCCGGCCGGCAAAGCCGCCCCAGAGCGGCTGACTGACCGCCGAGCCGATCGCCCAGGCACCGCCGGCGAGGCCGGCCGCGGCGATCGAGCCGGTGCGCTCCTGGGCGAGCAGGACGACAGCAAGCGGGGCCAGCCCCTGGGGCATCCTGGCCACGATGGAGAGCACCAGGACCAACCGGCTCGTGCGGCGTCCCCCGACGCTCTGACCCGGCCCGGGATCGACCTCTAGGCCGACGAGCGGCTCGGCTGACGAGGCATCGGGGGTGGTCATCTGGCCAGCCTAGGAAAGATCTTGATCTTGGGCGCGACGGCCCTGTACCGGAACCCGGTTTTGACCGCCTACCCCGGGCACGGGTAATCTGGACGGCTGTTGCGCCTTGTATCTGTCGGGGTGGCTGGTTGGCCCCAGATTGTTGGCGCCGGATGCCCCCCCGCGGAACGCCCTGCTTGATGCAGATCGATGCAGAGTCTGATGCAGAGCGCCTCCTGATCCGACTCGACTCACGAAGGTTGTGCCCGTGCGCACGTACAGCCCCAAGCCCGATGACGTCCAGCGTCAGTGGTACGTCATCGACGCCGAGGATGTCGTCCTCGGACGCCTGGCCTCCCATGTCGCTCAGCTGTTGCGCGGCAAGCACAAGCCGGTATTCGCCCCGCACGTCGACACCGGCGACTTCGTGGTCGTCATCAACGCTGAGAAGATCGCGTTGACCGGCGCCAAGCGTGAGCAGAAGCTCGCCTACCGCCACTCGGGCTTCCCGGGCGGCCTGCACGCGACCGGCTACGAAGAGCTGCTCTCCAAGAACCCCCGCCGCGCTGTCGAGAAGGCTGTCTGGGGCATGTTGCCCAAGAACCGCATCGCCCGTCAGCAGCTCAAGAAGCTCAAGGTCTACGCCGGCCCAGAGCACCCGCACCAGGCACAGCAGCCGGTGCCGTTCGAGATCACCCAGGTCGCGCAGTAGCGCAGCCCGAAGACCTAGAGAAGGTATCGAGAGGACCATGTCCGACGTGACCGTCACCACTGACACCGCCCCAGACGAGGCAGCTGCCCCCGAGGCGGAAGGCGCTGCCCCCGAGGCAGCCCCCGACGCTACTTCCGAGTCGGAGGGCACCCCCACCGGCGATTTCACCAGCGAGACGGCAGTTGTCGTCGCGCCGCGCGAGATCTCCGACGCCCCAGGCGCTGCGACCGGCCGTCGCAAAGAGGCGATCGCCCGCGTGCGCATCACCCCGGGCACCGGGCAGTGCACTGTCAACGGCAAGGCGCTCGACGACTTCTTCCCGAACAAGGTGCACCAGCAGGTCGTCAATGACCCGTTCCGCGTGCTCCAGGTCGAAGGACGCTACGACGTCATCGCCCGCGTCCACGGTGGCGGGGTCTCCGGCCAGGCCGGCGCCATCCGCCTCGGCATCTCGCGGGCGCTGAACGAGATTGACACCGAGGGCAACCGCCCAACGCTGAAGAAGGCCGGCTACCTCACGCGTGACCCACGCGCCAAGGAGCGTCGCAAGGCCGGACTCAAGAAGGCCCGTAAGGCTCCGCAGTACAGCAAGCGCTGACGGGCCCTGCCCGCGTTTACTTCGCTCTGCCTTGTCGGCCCCCGGCTTGCTGGGCGCGCCCATGAGGAGGTGCTGTGACCCGGCTCTTCGGAACCGATGGCGTCCGTGGCCTCGCCAACCGCGACCTGACTGCTGAGCTCGCTGTCGACCTCAGCGTCGCGGCCGCCCATGTGCTCGGTGA
>JANLWJ010000368.1:0-3011 GCA_031364455.1 Actinomycetes bacterium
TGGAACTTCGGCGTCGGCGCGACGGTCGCGGTGGGCTTGCCCTCTTCGGAGGTCGTGACGACCTGAGCGACGACCAACCCGACAGCCACCACGAGCGCCGCGGCCATGATCGCGCTCCAGTTCGCGCCACGGCGGCGCGACGGCGCGGCTGTCTCGGACTCGAAGACCTCGGTGGCTGTTGGCGCCACGGTGCCGTACTCGGCGTCGTAGGCCCCGATCCACGGCGTCGCGTCGACACCAAGAGCAGTGGCGATGGCCCGGAGGTGACCACGGGCGTAGACATCACCGCCGCAGTGCGCGAAGTTGTCCGCCTCGATCTCGCCAATCACCGTCGCCCTGATCCGGGTGCGGTCAGCGACATCGGCGAGCGAGAGACCGGCCGCTGAACGGGCCGAGGAGACCTCGTGACCAATCGACTGTGCGCTTTCAGGCTGTGAACTTTCAGGCTGTGAGCTCTCAGGCTGTGATGACTCTCCGGACACGTGACCTCCCCTCCGATAGCAGACTGCGGACGCCTCAGTCTACGGCCGGGGGTGCGGGCAGGCCAAAGCCGCCAAACGGTCCCTCTTGAGCCTGCCTGCTGGTCCCTCTCTCAGAGGGTGCCCCAGCTACTCCCCACGAAGGGTGATCAACACGGCCGGAAGCTCGTCCGGCTTGACCAGGACGTCGCGCGCCTTGGACCCCTCAGAGGGGCCGACGATGCCGCGGCTCTCCATCAGGTCCATCAGGCGCCCGGCCTTGGCGAAGCCGACGCGGAGCTTGCGCTGCAGCATCGAGGTCGAGCCGAACTGCGTGTCGACCACGAGCTCGACAGCCTGAAGAAGGAGGTCGAGGTCATCACCGATGTCGCCGTCGACCTCTCTGCGCGTCGGGGTTGCGGTGATGTCGTCGCGGTAGGTGGGCCGCAGCTGGCTCTTGACGTGTGCAACGACTGCGGCAACCTCGGTCTCGGTGACCCAGGACCCCTGCACCCGGATGGGTTTGCTCGCACCCATCGGAAGGAAGAGCGCGTCACCTTGGCCAACCAGCTTCTCAGCACCGGGTTGGTCGAGGATCACCCGACTGTCGGCAAGCGAAGATGTAGCGAACGCAAATCGGCTGGGGACGTTCGCCTTGATCAGGCCGGTGACGACATCGACACTCGGACGTTGCGTGGCGAGCACCAGGTGGATACCGGCCGCGCGCGCAAGCTGGGTGATGCGCACGATCGAGTCCTCGACATCACGAGGTGCCACCATCATCAGGTCGGCGAGCTCGTCGACGACGACGAGCAGGTACGGGTAGGGCTGGAGGTTGCGCTCACTACCGGCCGGTGGCTTCACCGAACCCGCACGAACCGCCTTGTTGAAGTCGTCGACATGGCGGAACCCGTAGGCAGCAAGGTCGTCGTAGCGCATCTCCATCTCGCGCACGACCCACTGCAGGGCGTCCGCCGCCTTCTTGGGGCTGGTGATGATCGGCGTGATCAGGTGCGGGATGCCTTCGTACACCGTGAGCTCGACCCGCTTGGGGTCGACGAGCACCATGCGCACCTCGTCAGGTGTGGATCGCATCAGAATGCTGGTGATCAGCGCGTTCATACATCCGCTCTTACCCGCACCGGTGGCACCAGCAACCAAGATGTGCGGCATCTTGGCGAGGTTGGCGCAGACGTAACCGCCCTCGACGTCCTTGCCGAGCCCCACCACCATCGGGTGGTGGTCACCTCTTGCCGCCGACGAGCGCATTACGTCGCCGAGACTGACGACCTCGCGGTCGGGGTTGGGGATCTCGATGCCAATGGCCGACTTCCCAGGGATCGGCGACAGGATGCGTACGTCGGCGCTGGCAACGGCGTACGCAATGTTCTTGCTGAGGGCGGTAACGCGCTCGACCTTGATGCCAGGGCCGAGCTCGACCTCGTACCTGGTGACCGTCGGACCACGGGTGAACCCGGTGACCGATGCGTCGATGCCGAACTGCTCGAGCACCTCAGTCAGCGACGCAACCACCGCGTCGTTGGCCTTGCTGCGCTGCTTGTGGGGGGTTCCGGTACGAAGCAGCGACGGGTCGGGAAGCGTGTAGGTGACGTCTCCGCCCAGAAGCAGCTGCTCGACGCGGGCCGGCAACGCTGGTGTTGAAGTCGCAGCTCCCGGCTTGGTGACCCCATCGCTGTCGGCTGCCGCCCGTGGGGGGAACGCCTGCGGAAGAGGAACCTGGTCGACGTCGGTGCTGTCCATGTCATCGATGTCATCGACGTCATCGACGTCCGGCTCTTCGGCCAACACAGGCGTCTCGAAGGCCTCGGGGCCAGTAGGCAGCAGCTGCTGCGTGGCTCGGCGCGAGCGGAGCCACCTGCGACGTCGCGGTGGCTCATCAGCGAGTCTCAGGTCGTGGCTATCGGCGTCGACCAGGTCAACTTCCTCGTCGACCGGTCGCCCGTAGAGCACCCGGTCGCGAACGACTGCGAGCCGCTCTGGCACCTGATGCACCGGGGTGGCAGTCAGCACGAGGAGTCCAAAGCCGACCATCAGCGCCATGAGGGGGATCGCCAACCAGACGGTCACGCCGGACACCAGAGGCGCAGCGACCATGAAGCCGAGAAGCCCACCCCCAGCGCGCATTGCCTCAGAGCCCTCGAACGGCTGTGGAGTTCCGGCCAGGGCGTGCGCGATTCCGAGGACTCCCCCGATCGTTGCGGCCCAGCCGATCACCAACCGTCCAGTTGGCGCGTGGCCTGCGGGGTGACGCAGCACCCACCAGGACAGGCCAACCAGAAGAATCGGGACCACCCACGCGAGTCGTCCGGCGCTGCCCAGCACCACAGCATCGGCCGTGACGTCAACGGGGCCGTCCAGCGACCACCACTGCGACGCAGCGGCCACCAATGCGACGGCGAGCAGGAGAAGACCGACACCATCGCGGCGCTGCTCCGGGTCGAGGTCGCGGGCGCTGGTGCCGATGCGTCGAGCCACCCCACCCAAGAGATGGGCGACCCCGAGCCAGATCGCCCTGATCGCGAGCCAGAGCGC
>JANLWJ010000378.1:0-9654 GCA_031364455.1 Actinomycetes bacterium
GGAAGGCGGCGGCCGCGGTGAGCGTGGCAACCGCGACGGAGATCTGGTTCGGCAGTTGGAAGAGTGACGTAGCCACGGCCACAATTCCGACGTAGACGGCGACAACAACGCCTGTCACCACGGCGTAGGACGTTGTACGACTGATGACCTTGTCGATGTCGTACAGTCGATGCCGCAGAACCGCCACGGCAACTCCCGTGGGAAGCGCAACTCCGGCCATCGACCACACCAGGCTGCCGTGCAGCACTCCATCTGCGCTATTGATCGTGCGTAGTGCCCACTCGGGCAGCTGAGCGGTGACGAGGATCAGCAGTGGCCCTGCGAGTCCGCCAGCGGCGACCCACGAGACCTGCTGTCGTTCCAGTCCGCGGGATCGGTGCCAGCGCAGTACCAGACTGATCAGGGCAGCGAGCAGCCCCAGAGTGAAGACCGCTCCGATCCCCGCAAGGACCGCGTGAACGACCGAGCCGCTGCCAGTCGGCTCGGTTCCAGCTTCCACCTGTTCACGGAAGAACAGCGCGTCGAGCGCGGAGGCGCCGACACTGACAGCCGTCAGCCAGATCACCCACCTCCAGTGCGAGGTGAGTGGTTGACCGGTCGGCGCCAGCAGCAGGAGTACGACGACACCACCCACGGAGAGCACCTGACACGTGGAGGCTACAGCGTAAAGCCACTCACCCATGGGATCAGGTAACCGAAGCGCGGACCCCTCGGAGTCGATCGAACCCAGGAGACCTTGCAGCCCAGCTACGATGCCCAAGCCGAGCATCAGCGGGCCAAGCCGGTTCCCGGCAGCGCGGGTGGTGATCAGGTAGCCCATCGCGCCATAGCCAAGCGCACCCGCGAATATCGCGACCAGATCGTCGGCGTCGGCTGACACACCGGAGCGGGCCTGCCAGACCTTGAGCGCCACCGTCACGAGCAGGCACCCCACGATCACGCCCAATGCGATCATGGCGCCGATCGGGCGCACCCCGGCACGCTGGGGGCTCGGACTGGTTAAAGCTTTCACGACCGGCCTCCGACGACCCACAGCCCCACGCTGGAAGGCTGCACAGTCTTGTCCAGAACCTCTAGCAACTCATCAGTGACGACACTGGCGTCGACCTCGCGAGCAAGGCGCTCGCTGAAGGCATGCACCGTGTTCTCCGAGTCGTAGCGCGTCCGGTCAAAGCGCCGGTCCACCCTCGTCTGGGTCCACCGCAGAGCGGGACGAAAGACAGCGGCGGCCACGAGTGTGGCAAACGCCACCGGAAGAGTGTCCGAGACAGGCATGACCGCGCTGGCCGCTGCGACCACACCCAGATACACCACAACCACAAGCGCAGTTACCAAGGCGTACGACGTTGACCTGCTGATAATCCGGTCGATGTCATATAGGCGGTAGCGAAGAATCGCTACTCCCACCGACAGCGGGAGCAACGACACCACGAGCGCCAATAGAACTGTGTCGCTCACCGTCCAGTCTGTGGCCAGTGCTTGGACCATGAACAGCGCCGCGACTAGGCCCGCAAGAGCAAGCCACTTGATCTGCGATTGCTCTCGATGATCGCCCTGGCGGAATCGCACCACTAGGGATGCCACCGAAAGCCCCAACGTGACCATGAAGCCGAGAGCCACGAACTCGAGGGTCTGGACAAGATCCTTGAGTGCCTCCGGCGTGTAGGGGTTCGGTTTCGGGCGGCCGACCGCATCGGAGTAGTCCGAGCTTGAGAACGCCACCACAACGGTCCAGAACACAGCGACCGCCCCTGCGCCCCATGCCACGGCACGCCAGCGTCGGCTCAACAGGCGACCATCAGGAAACAGCAGGAAGGGGAAGGTGAGCATCACGCTGAGGAACGGCGCCCAGACCCAGTTTCCGTACCACTCCGCAGCTGTACCACCAAAGCCGCCAGGGCTCCCAACGGTGGCCCAGGTGGCGTAACCAGCAACAGCAAGGGCAGACGAGAGGTACAGCCCGCAACCGAGGTAGATCCACCCGATGGCATTGTCTCGGCGCCTGCTCGCGATGAGCAAGCCAACGGATGAGAGGGCTAGAGCCGGGAGCCCCAGTACGAGTGCGTTGAGTGTTTCGCTCGACCCGATGGCGCTGGCATTACCAGCCGCCATGACGCAGGCCGCGGCAAAGGAGGCGACTGAGAGCGACCACAGCGTCACCGCCAGGAGAGCCGCCCATCGAGCCCGGGTCATGGCTGCCTGATCCAAATCGAAACACGCGACGGCTCCATGGCGCGGGTCACCGATGAGACAAGATCAGCCCGCACAGCATCGGTGTCGGAGCCATCGCGAACCCGCTGCGCGAACTCATCCGCGGCTATTCGGGCGTCGTAGCGCGAGCGGTTGAAGCGTCGATCGACCCGCAGCTTGACTCGAGACAGCAGAGGACGGAACAGCGCAGCTGCCACCAACGTTGCGGCCGCCACTGCGAGGTTGCTCATCTTCGGCAGCAGTAGTCCGATCGCCGTTACGACCAAGATATAGACAAGAACGAGGACGCCGCTCACGAGTAAGTACGACGTCGTACGGCTGACAATTCGGTCAATCTCATAGAGGCGATAGCGCAAGATCGCGATCCCGCACGAGATGGGAATCAAAGCGAGTCCAATAGAGACCGGGAGCTGCCCGAAGAAGGACTCCCCGTGCGAGATCAGGAAAAGCGGTAGAAACAGGGCCACAGCGAAGGCAAACCAGCGGAGCTGCAGCCGCTCGACGCCTGTGGCTCGCCGGGCGCGTACGACCACCGACACCCCAGCAGCCAAGCCACAACCCACGGCCAGCAGTGCTGCAACCGCAAACGGAATGCTTCCAACAACCTTCCAGCCAACGAGGAAATCGGGGGCGATGGGGTTATCGACGAATGGCCCATTGCCGTCCGTGTCAACGGACATCTCCGGCGAGAACGCCGTCATCACTGTCAAAGCAGCCACAGAGATGATGGCTAGCCACGACACCGGGCGCCAGCGCGTTGAGGGCAGACCATCCGGGTAGTTGAGAACTGTGAACGTTGTACAGAGAAAGATCAGGGGGAACCAGAACCAGGTGAGATACCAGACGCCGAACAGGCCCCACCAAGGCATCGAACTTGTTTGCTGCAATGCCAGGTCTACTGCTGACTGGGCAAGCATGAACAGACCAGTCAGGGCGCCGACACCAAGGAATACCCAGCCGATGACGTTCCCCGGCCGTCGGTAGGAGATGAGCGCTCCCACTGCTCCGTACGCGATGAAGGCAAACAGAATCGATGAGGAGGCATCGAGCCGGGGACCCAGAATCAGGGAACCGGCCAGGCCCGCCCCGAAGATCGCGGTCAGGCTCCACCAAGCGATCCGATGACGTCTCCCGGTCATGGCGTCCGCACCCAGAGCGAGGCGGAGGAAGGTTCGACGGCTTCGACCACGACGGCGAGCAGATCAGTTGCCACCTGGTCCGGGTCATGACCGTCGCGCAACCGGCCTGCGAATGCGTCCATCGTGTGTTGCGCGTCGTATCTCGAGCGGTTGAAGCGGCGGTCCACGTGCACCTTGACCATAGTCAACAGGGGGCGGAATAGGGCAGCTGCCGCCAGGGTGGCTGCCGCTACGGCAGGTGCACCGTTCTCGGGCAATACCAGGCTCAGTGAGCCCACGATGGCCAGGTAGACGCCGACGAGGATCGCGATCACCGCCGCATAGCTGACAGTCCGACTGATGATTCGGTCGATCTCGTACAGGCGGTATCGCAGGATGGCAATACCAACGGAGATGGGCAGTAGGGCCCAGACCAGTCCTCCGAGGATGTCTACCCAGTCGCCGGTCCCATGATCAACCGGGAGCATGAGGAAGACCGCTGAAGCAGCACCGGCCAGGATCAGCCACTTGATCTGCGCGCGCTCCCGTGGCCCACTCCGCCGGAAGCGCAGAACGAGAGATCCGACCGAACCCACCATCACGGCAAGGAATCCAAACGCCAATACGTTCTTCCCCGTATCGAAGAATTCGACCCACCGGTCTGGGGTGTAAGGCTGCGGTGCGGGTCGCCCCAACCCATCCGAGTAGTCCGCTCCCTGGAAGGCAAACGCGATAGACCACAGCACAATCGTCACGCCAGAAGCCCACGCGACAGGTCGCCAGCGCCGAGTCAACAAATGACCGTCAGGAAAGAGCAGGAACGGAAAAGTCAGCAACGTACCGAGCACTGGCACCCACAACCAGTTGTTGAGCCAAACAACCAGTGTCCCCGCGAACCCTCCCGGATGGGTCACCGTCGCCCATTTGCCGTAGGTCTCGACCCAGACGGTCGCTGCCATCCCGACCCAACCACCCAGGTAGATCCAGCCGATCGCGTTGGCCGGGCGCCGAATCGACAGCAGCAACCCGACCGCGCCCATGGCAACAAACGCCGCACCCTGGGTGACACCCGCTGCGACGCTCTGCCACCGCGTCACGGGATCGTCGATGGCTCGCCACACCAGCCCAACCACGAACAGCACCAAGCCCACGACCCAAAGAATCCACGCCAGCCACGCCAATCGCCGCGCCGTCATGACGCCGCTCCGGGTGTGGTCACCGGCTCCTCGGCTCGGATCCAAACGGCTATCAAGGACGGTTGAAGCGCAGGCCGAGCTGTTGCCACCAGATCGGCAACCACCTGGTCAGGATCCACCGCATCACGCAGCCGATCGGCAAACTCCCCTACCGCTAGCTCGGCGTCATAGTGCTCGCGATCGAATCTCCGGTCCACCACTCGACGAACACGCCTCAGCAGGGGACGGAATGCAGCCGCCACCAGCAGAGTCGCCGCCGCGACGGCAAGGGGCTGCCTCCCTCGGAGGAGTTCACTGGCTGCCGCAACCGTCACGGCGTACACGGCGATCAATGACCCCGTGACCACGAGATAGGAAGTGGTACGGCTGATGATTCGATCGATGTCGTAGAGCCGATAACGCAGAATCGCGATCCCGCATGACACCACGAAGAATGAGAGAACGAGCGCCTCGACCAGCGACAGCCAGACTTGCGGAATCAGGTCGGACGCGGTCGCTTCGACGAGAATCAGAAGGATGATGAGCGCTACAGAGAACCCAAACCAGCGCATCTGCTCGCGCTCGACCCCAGTTGATCGCTTCACACGAAGGATCGATGACACAACAGCAGCCAACAAGAAGCCCATGAAGATCGTCCCCAGCACTCCAGCCGCTGGCGAATCTTCGAGGCTAGGAGTGCCGCTCATGAAGGGCGGGGAGATCGGATTGGCTACCGTACGAGTAACCCCTCCCTCAGGGTCGAACGCGACGGGGATTACTGGTAGGAGAGCTGCCACAACTGTGAAGCACGCCGTCGCGACAATCGACAGCCAGAGTACGGGCAGCCACCGGCGAGACAGGAGGCCCGACGGATAGAGCAACAGGGTCAAGGTGCTCAGAAGGTAGAGCAAGGGATACCAAAGCCAGCTCGCGAACCAGGCGGAGACCAGACCCCACCATGGCAGCTCACCAGACGTGCTCAAGGCAACTTCCGCCAACCCAGCAGACATGATGAGGACGCCAGTGAGTACACCGACTCCGAGGAAGACCCAACCCATCGGGTTCTCTGGACGCTTGCGAGTGACGACCGCTCCGACAACGGTCTCAGCCGCGATTGGAAAGATGAGAAATGGGTTCTCAACCTCTCGGAATGAGATTGCCGCGAAGACGAGGCCAACCCCTGATACGCACACCATCACCCACCAGACGACGCGCAGAACTACCGGCCTACTCATGCCGACCCGCCTCGGACCCAGAGAGAAATGCCTGACCGCTGCACAGTCTCGTTCACAACCCCCAGCAAGCTTCCCGTGACGTGCTCAGGCTCGACCACGTTCCGCATGTCGCGCGCAAATGCATCTACCGCATGTTCGGTGTCGTACTGCTCGCGGTTGAAACGACGATCCACAAGGCCTTGAGCTACCCGGAGAACCGGCCGGAAGAGTGCGGCTGCCGCCAACGTCGCGATGGCGACTGCCCACGAATCAGGTGCGCCCGAAGAACCCGACGCCGGAATCAGGCTCGTCAACGATGTGACGACAGCCGCATACACAGCCAACAGAACGCCGGTCACCAAGGCATATGCCGTGGTTCGCGAAATCACACGGTCCACGTCGTAGAGGTGGAATCTGGTGATGGCCAGTCCGGCTGCGATTGGAATCAGCGTCATCGAGACGACTCGCAGCCCGTTCGCAAGCAGCGGCCATGGCTCGGCAAAGCCTGCCAAGACCCAGCCTGCGACCAGTGCAGGTACTGCAAGCGACATCCACTTCAGCTGCTGCCGCTCCACACCCTCGGACCGGCGAAACCGAACTACGAAGCTCACCAGTGCGGAGATGGCTGAGGCAAGGAGAATGAGCAGGATCGGGGCCTCGTCGCCTGTGGAGACAAATCCCACAGCCTTAAGCCCTATTGGGTTGTCCACCACCAGGCCCTCGTCGCCAGCCTGCACCGTCGTCGCCAGTGCAGCGCGAGCAAGGGCCAGGACTAACCCCACAACTACCAGCACGAACGCGGGTCGCCAGCCACGTGACGGCAACTGCCCCGAGGGGAAGAGCATCACTGCCACGAGCAACAGTCCGAGGCCGGGGATCCAGTAGCTATCGGCGTACAAAGACGCATAGGGCAAGAACGGGTCACTCGAGTCGGTGACACCCAATGCCCAGTCGTAGACGACTTCACCCGAGAGCCACAGCAGCCCCACCGCAGAGAACAGCCAGCCGATGGGATTTCGTGGCCGGGTCGCAACTACGAACGCACCAACGCCAATCCAGGGGATGCTCGCCAGGACGACTCCAAACGACGTGGAGCCCGCCGTCTCCGAGAACGTGGCGACAAGCACAAGGGCAACTCCCAGGCCGACAATCGTGAAGCCGCAGGCTCTCCCTGCCCACGCCGCCATCATGAGAAGTGCCGATCCGAGAGCCACACGCCCGATACACGCGGTTGCATGGTGCGGTGGAGCACCTGGAGAAGGTCTTCCCGCACCTCACGAGTATCGACCTCATCTCGCAGCCGAACGGCGAAGCCTTCGACCACGAGCTCGGCGTCGTACTGTTCGCGGTTGAACCTGCGCGCCACGATCCGGCGCGCCCATCCCAGGACCGGCCGAAAGAGCGCAGCGGCAACAAGCGTGGCGACAGCGACAGTCCACGAGTCTGGCTCTCCGGTGGAGCCCGACTTCGGAACCAGACTGGTCAGCGACGTAACAACTGCCACGTAGACGGCGAGCAGCACGCCGGTAACCATTCCGTACGCGGTCGTCCGACCAATGACTCGATCGATGTCGTACAGCCGATAGCGAAGAATCGCCACCCCACAAGCCGTGGGAACCATGGCCAGAATCAGAGCAAATACAAGATCGTTGACAGCCGTGTCCGAGAAACTCTCAGGCTTCCATACAAAGACGTAGATCGGAATCAAAAGGATGGCGAAGGCGAATAATCGCATTTGCTGTCGTTCGACACCGCGCGCCCGCTTTGCCCGAAGCACTGCTGATCCGGCGGCGGCAATGCCACATGCCGCAACCACGAGCATCGGGACAGTGAACCATGCAGACTCCTCAGCATCTCCAAGACGAAGAGCGAGCTCTGGAGTGATCGGAGAGAACGGGTTGTCGACGATGAAGGCGTTTGGATCGACGTCACTCTCGCCGATGCGCAAGGTAGGCGCCATTGCGACGAGAAGCGTTCCGAAGGCGGTAGCAGAGGTTATCAGCCAGAGCACCGGGCGCCAACGTCGAGATGGCAGACCGGAGGGATACAGCAGAAAGGTCACCGCCGTCGCTGAAACGAAGAGCGGGTACCAAAACCAAGTATCGAACCATGCGGACAACACACCCCACCATTCGATCGGCGGGCCATCCGTCAGCGCGATCTGGGTGACGCCCTCGGACAAACCCGCCAGTCCCGTGATCACCCCGATAGTCATGAACACCCAGCCAATAGGGTTCTCGGGCCGTCGCCACACGACCACTGCCCCAACGAGGGCATACATGACGAAGGAGATGATCACGAACTCAGGACTCCCGAAGGTGCGCCGCACAAGAAGAGCACCTGAAAACGAAACTGCCATAGTGAGCACCAAGCACCACCAGATCAACCGATGCGCTCCCATTGACTTCATGGCACCGGCTCTTTCAGCCACAGTCCAGCCGATGCCGGCTGCACGGTGGATCCCAACACCGTCAGCAGGTCGGACCGCACCTCATCGCTCTCGACTTCATCGCGGAGCCTGACCGCGAAGGCCTCCACCGCACGCTCAGCGTCGAACTGCTCACGGTTGAACCTCCGGTCCACCACCCGGCGCGCCCACCGCAACACCGGCCGGAACAAACCGGCAGCAACCAAGGTGGCCACCGCAACTGCCCACGAGTCAGCTTGTCCAGTCGAACCCGACTCCGGCACCAGACTCGTCAACGACGTGACCACGGCTACGTAGACACCAAGCAGCACACCCGTGACGAGCACATACGCGGTGGTGCGCCCAATGATCCGGTCAATGTCGTACAACCGGTAGCGCAAGATCGCCACACCACACGCCAATGGGATGAGCATCATGATGAGCGTGAAGGTGACGTCTCCAAGCGGTGAGTCTTGGAACCTCGGAGAGATGCTACCGATGAGAACGTGTACCGGAAGCAGAAGGATCGCGAAGGCGAAGAGCCGCATCTGCATCCGTTCAACGCCGTTGGACCGCCAGGTCCGCAGCACCACCGACCAGATCGATACCAATGCGCAAACGACTGCCAGCAGCATCAGTGCCTTGATGAGCGGAGATTCGAAGGAGGGACCTGCCCCGACGATGAACGAGGGCGCTATCGGATTGTTCACCGTGACGGCGTTTGGTTCCACACCCACCTCACCGACATCGATCGTCGGCGCTACGGCAAACGCCAAGGTCACGAGCCCGGTGACAAGGGAGGAGAGCCACAAGACTGGACGCCACCTCGGAGACGGCAGCCCGGACGGATAGAGCAGGAAGGCAAACGTGCCTATCAGCATCAACATGAGGAACCAGGCCCAGCTGTCGAACCAGCCGGCGAAGGCGACGATGCCTTTGATCGGCGTTCCCGCGTCCAGTGCAGCCTGGATGACGGCCCCAGAGTCGATGCTGAGGATCAGGAGAAGCCCCACGCACATCAAGAGCCAACCAAAGGGGTTCTCGGGTCGACGAAGAGCGATCAGGGCTCCGACGCCGACGTAACTCACAACCGTAGGAATCAGAAGCAAGTTGTCAAGATTGAAGGCGGGCCGCACGACGACGTCCACGATGCAGGCGACACCGGTCGCAACAAGGATCAGCCACCAAACTCCTCGCTGGATCACTCGTACGTTCATGGCGTCGGCTACCGCAGCCAGAGCCCGGTGCTCGCCGGCTGAACGGTGGCGCCGAGCACTGCAAGAAGGTCGGCACGAACCTGTCCACCCTCGACCTCATCGCGAAGCCTGACAGCAAAGGCCTCCACGGCACGCTCTGCGTCGAACTGCTCACGGTTGAACCTTCGGTCAACCACACGACGCGTCCACCGCAACACTGGCCGGAACAAGTCAGTAGCAACCAACGTGGCGACTACAACAACCCACGAGTCAACCTGCCCCGTAGACCCCGACTCCGACACCAGACTCGTCAACGACGTGACCACGGCTACG
>JANLWJ010000413.1:0-1581 GCA_031364455.1 Actinomycetes bacterium
GAGGCGCACCCAACAACCGACCGACCGCGAGCCGACCGCGACCAGACGGAGCTGTTGCTCTATCAAGCCTCCCTTGAACGCGGCATCCCGGTGCTCGGCATCTGTCGGGGTATGCAGATGATGGCCGTCGCCAGTGGCGGGCGCCTTGTGCAGGACTTGCCATCGGCCGGGTACGGCCTCGTGCACCGCGATGCGCCAGGAACCTTCCATGCCCACGGAGCGACGTTCAGCGAGTCGTCGTTGGTGGCTCAGATCTTGGGCAACGAGATGGTCGTCAACTCCAGCCACCACCAAAGTGTTGACGACGCGGGAAGCCTGACGGTGACCGGCCGTGCAGACGACGGAACCATCGAGGTGCTCGAGGATCCCGAGGCAGACTTCGTGCTTGGCGTGCAGTGGCACCCGGAGATGACCGACGACCGACGCCTCTTCGCGGCGCTCGTCAACGCTGCCCGCTGATTCCGGCTACAGCGGAGTGACGTACGCGCCCGAGATACCGCCGTCGACGAGGAAGTTGCTCGCCGTGATGAACGATGAGTCGTCGCTGCCGAGGAATGCGACGGCCGCGGCGATCTCGCTCGGCTCGGCGAAGCGTCCGACCGGAATATGTACCAGTCGCCGGGCTGCTCGCTCGGGATCCTTGGCAAAGAGCTCGATGAGCAGCGGGGTGTTCACCGGCCCGGGGGAAAGCGCGTTGACTCGGATCCCCTCACGGGCAAACTGCACGCCGAGTTCGCGACTCATCGCCAGTACCCCGCCTTTGGATGCGGTGTAGGAAATCTGCGAGGTAGCGGCGCCCATGGTCGCTACGAACGACGCGGTGTTGACGATCGACCCCTTTCCTTGACGCTGCATGTAGGGGATGACAGCCTTGCAACACAGGTAGACCGAGGTCAGGTTGACGCGCTGCACGCGGTCCCAGGCCTCGATACCGGTGTCGAGGATCGAGTCGTCATCAGGTGGCGAGATCCCGGCGTTGTGGAACGAGACGTCGATCGAACCGAACGTGTCGTGTGCTGTCTTGAACATCCGAGTGACGTCGTCAGCGTCGGTGACATCTGCCTGGACGGCAACGCCACCTACCTCGTCAGCGGCGGACTGGCCAGCCTCGAGGTTCATGTCGACGATGACGACATTGGCGCCTTCGGAGGCGAGCCGGACGGCTGTTGCGCGCCCGATGCCGCTACCCCCTCCGGTTATGACGGCGGTGCGGTCGGTGAAGCGGTTCACAGGTCAGCCTTCCGTTGAGATGAACACGTTTTTGACCTCGGTGAAGGCCTCCAGCGCATCGGGCCCCAGCTCACGCCCCAGGCCGGATTTCTTGAACCCACCGAACGGCGTCCAGTAGCGCACCGAGGAGTGCGAGTTGACCGAGAGGTTTCCGGCGTCGATGCCGCGACTGACGCGGAGTGCCCTGCCGACGTCTCGGGTGAAGATCGAACCAGAGAGCCCGTACTCGCTGTCGTGCGCGATCCGGATAGCGGCGGCCACGTCCTCGAAAGGTTCGACAGCCCCCACAGGTGCGGAGAAATCCACGTGCAGGATACCATCGTCAGGTGACAAGGGGGGTAACCCCGTAGG
>JANLWJ010000425.1:0-7630 GCA_031364455.1 Actinomycetes bacterium
TGATCGAGCGGACGTATGAGTCGATCAGGGGCGCCAAGCGCGCCATCGTCCACCTCTACAACTCCACCTCGACGTTGCAGCGGCGAGTCGTGTTCGGCCTCGACAAGGACGGCATCAAGGACATCGCCGTCCAGGGTGCTCGGATCTGTAAGAAGTTCGAGGAGACGGTCCCCGAGGTCGATGTTGCCTACGAGTACTCACCTGAGTCATTCACCGGAACCGAGTTGGGGTATGCGGCGGAGGTCTGCAACGCGGTGATCGAGGAGTGGGCGCCTACCCCTGACCGCAAGGTCGTCATCAACCTCCCGGCCACCGTCGAGATGGCCACCCCCAACGTTTACGCCGACATGATCGAGTGGATGCACCGCCACCTGGCCCGCCGCGACTCCGTTGTGCTGTCGCTGCACCCGCACAACGACCGCGGCACCGCTGTGGCCGCCGCCGAACTCGGGTACATGGCCGGCGCTGACCGCATCGAGGGCACCCTCTTCGGAAACGGGGAGCGCACCGGCAATGTCTGCATCGTGACGCTCGGTCTGAACCTGTTCAGCCAAGGCATCGACCCGATGCTTGACTTCAGCGACATCGACGAGATCCGGCGGATCACCGAGTACGCCAACCAGCTGCCGGTTCACCCGCGCCACCCCTACGGTGGCGACCTCGTCTACACCGCGTTCTCCGGGTCGCACCAGGACGCTATCAAGAAGGGCTTCGACGCCCTCGCGGCAGACGCCAAGGCGGCCGGCAAGACCGTCGACGACATCGCCTGGGCCGTTCCCTACCTGCCGATCGACCCCAAGGACGTCGGCCGCAGCTACGAGGCGGTCATTCGGGTCAACAGCCAGTCGGGCAAGGGCGGCGTTGCCTTCATCATGAAGGCCGAGCACCAGTTCGACCTGCCGCGCCGGCTGCAGATCGAGTTCAGCCACGTTGTCCAGCAGCACACCGACGACGAGGGTGGCGAGGTGACCCCAGAAGAGATGTGGGCCATCTTCGAGCGCGAGTTCCTCAGCGACGGTGGTTCACTCCAGCTCAACGCCGTGCACACGTCGAGCACCCAGGGCGAGAAGGACGCGCTCCGAGTCGGCCTCTACGTAGACGGCGAGCGGCGTGAGCTCGAAGGTCATGGCAACGGGCCCATCGCGGCCTTCGTCAACGCGCTGTCGAAGATCGGCAAGGATGTCCGCGTTCTCGACTACGCAGAGCACGCGATGAGCTCCGGTGGCGACGCGAGAGCCGCTGCCTACCTCGAGTGCGCCATCGGTGGCCAGGTGTTCTGGGGGGTCGGGGTCGACCCGAACATCCTCACTGCATCACTCAAGGCCATTGTCAGCGCCGTCAACCGAGCGGCTCGAATTACCTAGCCTGCGTGGCTATTTCAGCGACGCCGCGCAGGCTGTACCGATGCGACGGAAACCGACCTGCTCATAGACGCGGGCAACCGCGTCGTCGTCGGCACTGAGGAAGATCACCTCGATGCCGCGCCTGATCGCATCGGCCACCAGTGTGTCCGTGACAGCCGCCCCCAAGCCCCGCCGACGGGCGCTCGGAACGGTGCCGACACCGACGATCTCGGTGACGTCTCCCACCGGGTTGTGACCGCCCGAGCACAACACCCCGTGCTCGTCCTCGGCCACGACGAAGACCGAGCGCCCGTCGCGGATCAACTCTCGAAGGTCGTCGGACGCCTTCGGTGCGCGCTGCTCGACCGCCACATCTCGTTCGGCCGGCCCGACGTCGCTGATCTCGGTTCCGGCCGCTGCAAATGCGAGTCGGGCCACGACCTGAGCAGCGGGGATGACCGGGTCGTCGGCGTTGTCGATCCGACGTATGCGGATGCCGTCAGGAACAGGGACGGCGAGCGGGTCATGGTGCACCAGCAAGGGGTGTTCACTGACCCGGAGTCCGGCGTCCCGACAAGCGGTGCTGAGGTCGGGGGCGACCTCAGCGACCCACTCGATGGTCTCGGGCAGACCTAGCTCGCGTTGGCGGGCGCGGAGCGCGGTCACGTCAGTCGCCGTCACGTAGCCCGATGCCCAGCCCAGGCTTGGTCTGGCGTAGAACGGATGGGCCAACCTCGATCGGAAGAGCGTGAAGGGGCCAACGGCCTCGGCGTCCGCACTGCCTCTGGGCACGGCGTCGAGGTACCGCTCGATCCGGCCGATCAACCCGTGAGTTCTGGTGCTCATGGCACGATCTTGGCCGACTCGCCGGGGCCACGGCTACCCAGTGCCCGGCGCGAGGGGAGAATGGGCAGGTGAGTCTGTATCGAGATGAAGGCGTCGTGCTGCGCACCCAGAAGCTGGGTGAGGCCGACCGGATCATCACGGTGCTGACCAAGAACTATGGACGGGTTCGGGCGGTGGGCAAGGGTGTACGGCGCACATCGTCGAAGTTCGGTGCCAGGCTCGAGCCGTTCAGCCACATCGATGTGCAGTTCTACACCGGCCGATCGCTGGACATCGTGACCCAGGTCGAGTCGCTGGAGGCGTACGGCGCGTCTATTGCTGACGACTACGGCAGGTACACCGCCGGCACCGCCATGCTCGAGACGGCCGAGCGGCTCACCGACGCCGAGAAAGAACCCGCCGTCCAGCAGTACCTGTTGCTGGTCGGTGGGCTGCGGGCGCTATCTGCCGGCCAGCACAGCCCTGGGGCGGTACTGGACGCGTACCTGCTGCGGTCGTTGGCGGTCGCTGGCTATGCGGCGAGTTTCGACGCCTGCACCCGCTGCGGTGCGCCAGGGCCGCACCGGTGGTTCTCCGTCGAGTCGGGCGGCTCGGTCTGCGGCGATGACCGGCCAGCCGGGTCGGCGACGATCAGCGCTGAGTCACTGACCGTCCTGTCGGCACTGCTCACCGGTGACTGGGGGATTGTCGACGCCGCAGACCTGCGCCACCTGCGCGAAAGCACGGGCATCGTCGCCGCCTACACCCAGTGGCACCTCGAGCGTGGGCTCCGCTCGCTCCGTCTGGTCGAACGCACGTGAGTCGTCGCAGGGACGTCATCCCGCCCAACCCGCACCCGAGCGGCGTGCAGGCGCCCGCTGTTCCGGCCGACCTGGTGCCGCGTCATGTCGCGGTTGTCATGGACGGCAACGGTCGGTGGGCCAAGGCCAGGGGACTGCCCCGCACCGATGGGCACAAGGCCGGAGAGGCTGCGCTCTTCGACCTCGTCGAGGGTGCGATCGAGGTTGGTGTGAAGTACGTGTCGGCGTACGCGTTCAGCACAGAGAACTGGAAGCGCTCACCGGACGAGGTGCGTTTCCTGATGGGATTCAACCGCGACGTGATCCGGCGGCGCCGCGACGAGATGAACGCGATGGGCGTCCGGGTGCGCTGGGCGGGCCGTCGGCGACGGCTCTGGAAGAGCGTCATCGATGAGCTGGAAGAAGCTGAGCAGCTCACCCGGAACAACAAGGTGCTGACGCTGACGATGTGCGTCAACTACGGGGGACGTGCGGAGATTGCAGACGCCGCGGCGTCAATCGCATGGGCGGTGTCTGAGGGACGGCTCGACCCGAGCCGCGTCGACGAGCGCACTGTCGCGCGCTTCCTCGACGAGCCGGACCTGCCTGACGTCGACCTGTTCATCCGCAGCTCTGGCGAACAGCGCATCTCCAACTTCTTGCTGTGGCAGAGCGCCTATGCCGAGCTGATCTTCCTCGACGAGCTCTGGCCGGACGTCGACCGGCGCCATCTCTGGAAGGCCATCGAGCAGTACGCAGCCAGGGACCGCCGCTACGGGGGAGCCGACCCGACCCCTTTGGGCTGAGGCGGCGTCGGTGCTACTGCGCGCAGTCGGGGCAGACGCCGTAGATCTCGAGGGTGTGGTTGATGTCGCTGAAGCCGTAACGCTTGGCGACCTCTTCGGCCCATGACTCGACGGTGGGGCTGTCTACCTCGAGCGTGCGCCCGCAGCTCCGGCAGACCAGGTGGTGATGGTGTTCGGTCGTGCAGCGTCGGTACATTGCTTCGCCGTCATCGGCACGGATGACGTCGACCTGCGATGCGTCGGCCAATGACTGGAGCGTGCGGTAGACGGTGGTGAGTCCGACAGCTGATCCGCTGTCGCGGAGCCTGCCGTGAATGTCTTGGGCGCTGGTGAACTGATTCAGGCTGTCGAGCATGTCGAGCACTGCTGCCCGCTGACGGGTGTTGCGTTGGGGGGTGCCGGCTACCTCACCCGTGCTCATGGTGCTGGCCCTCCTGGGCGTGCCGGACGGCGTCGAGCACGATGTGCGCGACGTGCTCGTCGGTGAGCTGGTAGGCCACCTCGCGTCCGCGCCGGACACCCTCGACCAGGTCGGCCCCACGCAGGACGCGGAGGTGCTGGCTGATCAGGGGTTGGGGGAGGTTGAGCTTCTCGACCAGCTCGTGGACACAACGTTCGCCATCGGCGAGCTCGGTGACGAGCGCGATGCGAACCGGGGAGGCCAACGCGCGGAAGAGCTCGCCAGCTTCGTCGTAGGCATCAACGGTCGAAGAGTTAGTCACATGCGAAGATTGCCATATATGCATGGCTTGCAGCAACTCACGCGGCGGTGCGTCGACGCCGAGTCTTGCGCAGGACGCCGGTGACCACCGCCGTTGCGGCGAAGAGCGCGATCGCGGTGAGCACGATAGAGCCGCCGGACGGGGTGTTGGTGTAGTACGACGACGTCACTCCGACCACGGCACAGCCGAGGCCGATCGCCAGCGACAGCGCGAACGCGGATCGGAAGCTACCGGCGACTAGTTGCGCGGTGGCGACTGGGACGACCATGAGCGCGCTGATCAGCAGCAGCCCAACGACGCGCATCGAGACCACGACCGTTGTCGCGGTGAGTACGGCGAGCACCAGGTTGAGCGGCAGCACGGGCATGCCGCTGGCCCGCGCGTACTCCTCGTCATTGGCGACTGCGAAGAGATGCCGACCAAGGCCAACTGTGATCAGCAGGATGAACGCGGCCAGGACGGCGAAGACGGCGAGGTCCTGTGCGGTGGTGGTCGTGATGGCTCCGAACAGGTACTGGTTGAGGCTCGCCGCGCTGCCGCCCGGTGCCTTGGCGATCAGAACGACGCCACCGGCGATACCGCCGTAGAACATGATGGCTAGCGCCAGGTCGCTGGTTGTTCGTCCGCGGTCGCGCAGCAGCTCGATCGTGACGGCTCCGGCGGCTGCCGTCAGCAGGGCCACCCAGACGGGCGCCCACCCCGTGAGCAGACCAAGCGCGACGCCGGTCAGTGCGACGTGGCCCATGCCGTCGCCCATCAGGGCGAGTCGGCGCTGCACCAAGAAGATGCCGACGCTGGGAGCGGCCAACCCAACGAGCACAGCAGCCATCAACGCCCGTTGCATGAAGTCGTACTGCAAGAACTCCATCCCTCAACCCCCGGTCCGCAGGTCGCGGCCAAGTGGGTCATGAGGTGGGTCGTCGGGATGGTCGTGGTGCGCAAAGGGTTCGCTGGCGGCCAGCAGGATTGCTTGAGTGGGGTCACCGTCGTACTCGATGCGACCGTGGCTGACCCACACGACACGCGTCAGGTGCGAGCTGAACGGTTCGAGGTCGTGGGTGACGACGGCGATCGTCACCCCTTGGCGGCTCAGTGCGCCGAGCACGTCGACCAACGCAGCCTGCGAGTCGACATCCACTCCGGCCGTCGGCTCGTCGAGAAGAAGCAGCTCGGTCTCGGCGGCCAGTGCGCGGGCGATCAGCACTCGGCGTTGCTGTCCGCCAGAGAGCTGGTGGACGGGTTGGGTGGCCAGGTCGCTCACACCGACACGTTCCATGGCTCGGCTCACCGCTGACCGGTCCGCGGCCTTGGGCAGGGTCCACAGGCCGGAGCGGGGGAGGCGTCCACTGGCAACCACCTCGCGGACGGTGGCCGGGATCGGGCCCCCGACGGTGTGCCGCTGCGGGACGTAGCCGATCCGCCAGCGCTCGCGGTACTGCTCGGCGGGGACACCGAACAGGTCGAGCTCGCCGGCGGACCGGTCGGTGAGACCGAGGATCGACTTGACCAGCGTCGACTTGCCCGACCCGTTGGGGCCGACGATCGCGGTGAACTCGCCGGCACAGATGGCGAAGTCGATGTCATGCAGCACGATGGCGTCCTGATAGCCGAGTGTCGCTGCGCGCAGCTCGACGAGCGCTGGGGTCAGGGGCAGGGCAACCCCGCCTTGATGTTGGCCAGGTTCGACTCCATGACCTGCAAGTAGTCGTCGCCCTGGGATGCGTCGGACAATCCCTCCAGAGGATCGAGGACGTCGGTGCTCGCCCCGGTGGCTGACGCCACAGTTTCGGCGACGTCCGGGCTGACCAGAGTTTCGTAGAAGATCGTCTGGACGTTGTTCTTGTTGACGAATGCGGTGACCTCCCCAAGTTCTTGCGGGTTGGGCTCGGTGTCGGGGGAGAGTCCGGTGAGGCCGACCTGTTCGAGGTCGTAGGCGTCTGCGAGGTAGCCGAACGAAGTGTGGCTCGTCACGAGCTGACGCCGTTCGCATTGGGCCAGGCCGTTGCTGAATGCGCTGTCGAGGTCTTCGAGGTCGCTGCGTAGGTCGTCGGCGTTGGCTTCAAAGGTGGCCTGCGCGGGCGGGTCGAGTTGGCTCAGTGCCACGGCAACCTCGTCAGCGACGTCGGCTACCCGGATCGGGTCGAGCCAGAAGTGCGGGTCGGTGAGCTCGTCATCGCCGGCTTGGTAGGCGAGCGAGAGGTCAGCTGCATCGCTGACGTCCAGCACCTGTCCCGCTGACTTCTGCGCGACGGCGTCGTCAACGGCTGGCTGGAAGCTCGCAAGGTAGACCGCCAGGTCGGCGTCGGTGAGCGCACCGAGGTCTTGCGGAGCGAGCTCGAGGTCGTGTGGCTCGACGCCCGGTTTCGTCAGGTTGGTGACGGTGACCAGATTTCCGCCGACGCGTTCGGCGACGAACTGCAGTGGGTAGAAGGAGGCGACGACGTCCCAGCCCTGTTCGGAGGCGGGTTCGGTGGTGTCCTCGGAACCGCACGCAGCGAGCACCAGCAGTCCGGATAGGGCGAATGCAACCGGAAGCGCGACTCGCTGGCGTCGACGATGCGGCATGGCCCCACTCAAACCTAAATGAAAACGGTTGTCAAAACCGACAAGGCTAGATGAACTTGCCGACCGCCAGGTAGACGAGCACCCCGACGGTGACCAGCCGCAGGACGCGCCCTATCGGTGAGACGTGTGACCAGCCGAGGCTGGCCAACCAGGCGAGGAAGAGCGCCAGGATCAGCAGCAGGACGCCACCGACTGCATTTTCGAGGTAGAGGCCGGCGAAGAGCAGTGCACCGAGGACGATCAGGAAGAGCCAGCGCGGTACCAGGGTCAGGCGCACCAGCCAGGGAGCGCTGATTCGCTCGAGTGCGGACGGAGTGCGGTCGTCGGACATAGTTCCTCGCGGGCTCTGCGGTGGCTGGGCGGGCTGGGCGGTGGCTGGGCGGTCACCACCATCGTCGCTCACGGCCTCGATCGCCGCCCGCCCGGGGCGGTGCGCCAGGATGTGCGGGTGGCCGACTGGGTAGTGGTGATGCGCTTTGCGGTGCCAGCTGACGGCGCTGACGCCTTCTACGACGAGGCCAGCGGGGTGGCTCGTCTGCTGTCCGGTTTCGACGGCTGCGCCGGCATCG
>JANLWJ010000441.1:0-6428 GCA_031364455.1 Actinomycetes bacterium
GACGCTTGACGTCCTTCTGGCCCTCGACCTTCATGCGATCGGCCTTGGCCTCGAGATAGGTCGAGTAGTTGCCCTCGTACGGATAGGCGCGGCCACGGTCGAGCTCGAGGATCCACTGCGCGACGTTGTCGAGGAAGTACCGGTCGTGGGTGACGGCGACAACGGTGCCTGGGTACTTCTCCAGGTGCTGCTCGAGCCAGAGCACGCTCTCGGCGTCGAGGTGGTTGGTTGGCTCGTCGAGGAGGAGCAGATCTGGCTGTTGGAGCAACAGCTTGCAGAGCGCGACTCTGCGGCGCTCACCTCCGGACAGGATGGAGACGTCGGCGTCCGGCGCCGGGCAGCGGAGCGCGTCCATCGCCTGTTCAAGCTGGGAGTCGAGGTCCCAGGCGTTCCGGTGATCGAGCTGCTCCTGAAGAGTGCCCATCTCGCCGAGCAGGGTGTCGAAGTCGGCATCCGGCTCGGCCATGAGCGCCGAGATCTCGTTGAAGCGGTCGAGCATCCCCTTGGTCTCCGCGACGCCCTCCTCAACATTCTCGAGGACATTCTTGGTCTCGTCGAGCGCGGGCTCCTGCAGCAGGATGCCGACGGTGTAACCGGGGCTGAGCATCGCGTCGCCGTTGGAAGGCTGGTCGAGGCCGGCCATGATCTTGAGCACGCTGGACTTACCGGCGCCGTTGGGACCGACGACGCCGATCTTGGCGCCCGGGTAGAACGCCAACGTCACGTTGTCGAGAATGACCTTGTCGCCGTGCGCTTTCCGCGCCTTGGACATGGTGTAGATGAACTCAGCCATGCCAGGAAGCCTAACGACCGGGGACCTCGCGCTTCTGGCCCGGTCAGCCCACCCGGAGCATCAGGCGACGTCGGGAACCTGGTCCCCCCGCGCCGGCTCGGGCGAACTCGCGGGTGGTGCCTGCTCCGGCTGGCTCGGCTGGCGCTCGGCGCGTGGTGGGCGCGCGAAGGAGGCTTGACCCAGTGCGAGGTCGTGTCCTACCGACGTGGCCAGCACCTCGAGCGTCTCGCGCGGACCCTTGTCGCTCTCCCAGTGCGAGACCCGGAGGCGACCGCGCACGATCACCGGTTGGCCCTTCACCACCGACGCAGCGACATGGTCAGCCAGTCTCCTGAAGCAGATCACGTCGAGCCACACGGTCTCGCGCTCCACCCATTCGTTGGACGCTCGGTCGAGGTAGCGCTCGGCCGTCGCCAGCCGGAACCTCGCCCGGTTGCTGTGCTCACCCGATGTCAGCTGCACATCGGTTCCGACGGTGCCGTTGACCGTCACAAAGATCTCATTCACGACTTCCTCCTTGAGTTCGGAAGGTGCCAGGGTGCGTCAGAGCGGGCAATTGATGCAGCCGACTTCCGCGATCCTGTGGACAGCGAAGCAGCCACCCCTACTAGGGTGGATGAGCCAGCAGCGCATGCCATCTAGCGCCGCCGAAGGGGGTACCGCGTGACGATCGGCGAGCCGGCGCCGCGCCCTGCCGACGCCTGTGATGCCGCGGTGGTTTTCGGCATCACCGGCGACCTTGCCTACAAGAAGATCTTCCCGGCCCTCCACAACCTCGCCCACCGTGGCCGGCTGGGGGTGCCGGTGGTTGGGGTCGCCCGCGGCGATCGAACCGAGCAGTGGCTCCGCGACCACATTCGCAGCAGCATCGCTGAGCACGCCGAAGAGGCGGACCAAGCCTCCGTCGACGAGCTCGAGAAACAGCTGGTCTTCGTGGCTGGCGACTACAACGATCCGGCCACCTTCAATCGTCTGGCCGCGGCTCTTGAGGGCTGCAGCCGCCCGCTGTTCTACCTGGCAATCCCACCGAGCCTCTTCGAAGTGGTGGTGCAGCAACTCTCGGCAGCCGGTCTGGCTGAGCGCGGTCGAGTGGTGGTGGAAAAGCCTTTCGGTCGCGACCTCGCCTCCATGCGCGAGCTCGACAACGCTCTTGACGGAGCATTCGGCGAAGAGGACGTCTTCCGCATCGACCACTACCTGGGAAAAGAGTCGGTGCAGAACCTCCTCTACTTCCGGTTCGCCAACTCATTTCTTGAGCCCTTGTGGAACCGCGCCCACGTCTCGAGTGTTCAGATCACGATGGCCGAAGGCTTCGGGGTCGAAGGGCGGGGAGCGCTCTACGAAGAACTCGGGGCAGTGCGCGACGTCGTGCAGAACCACCTGCTGCAGGTCGTCTCGTTGCTCAGCATGGAGCCACCCGTCAGCATGGCGTCAGGGCCGCTGCGCGACGAACGTGTCAAGGTGCTCAACGCCATCCGGCAGCCGGGACGCCAAGACCTCGTCCGCGGCCAGTACGTTGGCTACACAGATGAGCCGGGTGTGGCCCAAAACTCGACCACCGAGACGTACGCGGCGCTACGACTCTGCATCGACTCGTGGAGGTGGAGCGGCGTGCCGTTCCTGATCCGCACGGGCAAGCACCTTCCCGTCACGGCCACCGAGGTGCTCGCCACCTTCCACCGACCTCCGCAACGCCTCTTCGACGAGACGCTTCCACGCGACAGCAACCATCTGCGCTTCCGGCTCGGACCCGACCGCGTCTCTATCGCCCTCGGTGTCAGAAGCAAGCGACCAGGAGACGTGCAGGTCGGTCGCAACGTAGAGCTGTACACCAGTGACGACGAGGTCGGCACCATGACCGCGTACGAGCGCCTGATCGATGACGCCATGGACGGCGACCCCACCCTCTTCGCCCGCTCCGACGCAGTGGCTGCATCGTGGACGATCGTCGACAGCCTGCTCGACGGGCGGTCCGAGGAGGCTCCTGAGCTCTACCGGCCGGGCACCTGGGGGCCGTCTGCAGGAGACGCCCTGGCAGCTGACGTCGGCGGCTGGCACGAGCCAGGGCCCCAATAGACAGCATGCATCTCGACGTCTATCCAACGCCATTGGCGGCTGCGCATGCTGCGGCCGCCGAGATTGCCGAACTGCTGGCCGCGGCCGTCGCCACTCGAGGCAGCGCCACCATCGCCATGAGCGGAGGCAGGACTCCAGGGGCAATGCTACGCAACCTCGCGACCCTTCCCGTTCCGTGGGAGTGCGTCCATCTCTGTCAGGTGGACGAAAGGGCTGTGCCCTCCGATGACCCGGCACGGAACTGGACCCAACTTCTTCCCTTGGCCGCTCTCGTGCCGCGCGCGCATCGCCACCCGATGCCCGTTGAGGTCGACGACGCCGATACCTCCTATGCCAAGGAGCTCGCCGCAGTTACTGGCGGGCCCGTTGTCCTTGACGTCGTGCACCTGGGGCTTGGCGCTGACGGCCACACCGCGTCGCTGGCTCCCGACGACCCAGCCATCGACGAAGTCGACCGCGCAGTCTCGTGGGTGAACACCTTCGGTGGTCACCGGCGCCTCTCGTTGACCCTGCCGGTGCTGACCCGCGCCCGACATCAGGTCTGGCTCGTTGCCGGATCGGACAAGGCAGCGGCTCTGCACGAGATGGCCCAGGATCGGTCGGTCTCACCAGCCGCCCGCGCCGCGAGCGGTGCGTCGGCAACGTTCTACGTGGACGTCGCTGCAGCGGCTTCGTCAGCCGAGGCTTGAGGTTTCGGACCCGGCTGGTGGGTCCACGCGCGGACCAACAGCGTGACCGCCGAACGAGTGACGCATCATCGCCAACAGCCGGTTCGCGTAGTCGCCGTTGCCCTGGCTGGAGAATCGTTGCATCAACGCCGCGGTGATGACGGGAGTCGGCACCCCCGTGTCGATCGACTCGCGCACCGTCCACCGCCCCTCACCGGAGTCGGCAACGACGGGCGCGATGTCGTGGACAGACGCGTCGTCGGCGAGGACCGACGCCGTGAGGTCGAGCAGCCAGGACCGGATCACCGTTCCGTGCCGCCATGCCTGCGCCACCGCGGCGACGTCAGTGACGAGGTCGTCCCGAGCCTGGAGCAACGCAAATCCTTCAGCCAGGGCCTGCATGGCTCCATACTCGATGCCGTTGTGCACCATCTTCGTGAAATGACCGGCACCTACCGGCCCCGCATGCACCCAACCCGAATCCGAAGTCGGAGCGAGCGTCTTGAGAACCGGCGTGAGCCGTTCGATGTCGGAAACCGATCCGCCAGCCATGAGTCCGTATCCCTCGTCGAGGCCCCAGACTCCACCGGAGACTCCGACGTCGACAAACCCGAGACCACGTTCGGACATGCTGGCCGCCGCGCGTTGGGAGTCACGGTAGTCCGCATTGCCACCGTCGACGACAAGGTCGCCTGGCGACAAGAGCTCGCGCGCCTCGCCCATCACCGCTTCGGTCACGGTTCCAGCCGGAAGCATCAGCCAAACCACCCGTGGCGCACGGTGCGCAGCGACAGCGTCGGCCAGGGACGACTGGGGTGCGATGCCTGGTTCACCGGCTAGCGCCGCACGGGCCTCCGGGCTCGGATCAACTGCAGTCACCGAGTGTCCGCCTCGCCCCAATCGGCGTGCCATGTTCCCACCCATGCGACCTAGCCCTACCAGCGTCAGATCCATGTCAGCTCCCACAGCGATTCGGAGTAGCCCGGCATAACAGTGCGAGCGTAGGCGCTCATCCTTGAGCCGTTCGCGAGTAGTGGGCTCGAACTTTCGGGCGGCTCCCGCAGGTGCGCATCTCACACCAGCGCCTGTTGCCGGCGCGGCCTGTGTCGAGGAAAAGCCACCCGCACCCTCCGGCTTCCCGAGGACACGGCCTGACCAGGGCAAGCTCAGGCTCGGTCAAGAGGTCCCAGGTGTCGATGGCTACCGGCCAGAGCACCTGGGCCAGCGAGTCCGAGGTTCGCCACTCCTCGCGGACACCGCCGCGCCCGGCGACCGCCAGTACTCGGTGCCCGATGCTCTCCCCCAGCGCGTCGTTCAGCTTCGCGAGATCGCTCTGCCGCACATCTCCGCCGAGACGGGAGGCATTGAGGACCGCAAAGGTAGCCTCGCGCATGGCAAACCGCCTGACGATGAGCCACGACTGCCTCATTCGCCGCAACCTTGGCCGTTTTCCTGAGCCAGGATATCGACCGCGGCAAGGCGACGCCGATGATCTCGAACCAGTCGAGAACATCGTCGTAGTTGGCGAGGTAGTCGCGGCCCTCGCGCGCTTGTCGGGGGTCGATGGTGTTGACAAAGTCGAGGCAAAGACCTCCCCCAACTTGATCTGGGAAGACCCGCGACACCGGCACCCTACGACCCTAACCGGTCTAACCGGCATCCAGCCGCTGTCGTTTCCTCAGCGGGTCTGGACGTCAGGCTGTTGCAAGCTCCTCGGCCGTATCAACGATGTTGGGGCGCATGGCCATTCCAAACGGCTCGAGGTAGCGCCGGATCGCAATCGCAGCAGCAGCACCCTCGCCTGCAGCCGCAGCCGCTTGCTTCGTGCTTCCGCTGCGAACGTCGCCAGCCACGAAGATTCCCTCAGCCGATGTCTGCATCCCCATGTCAGCCGTAACAAATCCCTGGGCATCGGTGTCTACGAGCTCGCTGACCAAGGAGGCGTTCGGCGTCAACCCGATGAACACGAAGGCTGCCGGTGTACTGATCGTCTCTCGGCTACCGTCGGGCCCTTCGACCACAAGACCGGTGAGCTTGCCGTTCTCCCCGACGAACTCGACCGGTGTGGTGTTGGCGCGAACGCTGATCTTGTCGCTGCGCTCCACCTTGTCGACGGCAGCAGCGCTGGCGGTAAGTCGGTCAGCAGTTGTCACCAACGTGATGCGCTGGTCCAAGGTGGTGAGGAAGAGGCTCTCTTCTGTCGCAGAGTTGCCGCCGCCAACGACCACCACGTCTTTGCCACGATAGAAGGCACCGTCGCACGTGGCGCAGAAGTGCACGCCCGACCCGATGAAGTCGCCCTCACCCGGGATGCCGAGGCGTCGGTACGTTGAACCCGTCGCGACCAACAGAGCGTGTGACCGGTACTCGTCTCCGGCACCTGTCGTGACGACCTTCTGGTCGTCGGCGACCGCAAGCGACGACACTTCAGTGGCCGACAGGATCTCGACGCCGAAGCGCTCAGCTTGCCTCCGCAGACGATCGGCGAACTCAGCGCCGGCGACGCCATCGGGAAATCCAGGGAAGTTGTCGACCTGGTCGGTGATACCGATCGTTCCCCCGACAGCACCAGACTCAATGACAAGTGTGGAAATGCCCTCGCGAGCGGCGTAGATGGCTGTGGTGAGACCAGCGACGCCACTCCCCACGACGATCAACGAATAGAAGCGGTGCTGAGCCTCAGTGCGTAGACCCAGCTTGGCGGCAAGATCGGCGTTACTCGGCTCCACCAGAGTGCTGCCGTCTTCGAACACCAGGACCGGGATGATCAACTTTCCATCGTTGACCCGCTCCACCACTTCCCGGCCGGCTGGGTCGGCGTCCACGTCGGTGAACGAGTATGGAATGCGCTGCTCGCTGAGGAACTGCTTGGCCCGATGGCAGTCGGGGCA
>JANLWJ010000443.1:0-3584 GCA_031364455.1 Actinomycetes bacterium
GGACCGGTTTTCATTTTGTGGACGAAGCGGCGCCGCCCAAACTGCTGCGCGCTTTGTCGCTGCGGCTGATCGAGCGCCGGGTCGCCGTGTCCTGGTGGGGAAACCTGCGCTTCGAGAAGACATTCACGCCGGCTTTAACGGATTTGATGGCCCGCGCTGGTTGCGTTGCCGTAACCGGCGGTCTGGAGGTTGCTTCCGACCGCCTGTTGAAGCTCATGAACAAGGGGGTAACCGTCGCGCAGGTCGCACGAGTCACCAAGGCCTTTCGCAGCTCGGGAATTTTCGTCCACGCCTACCTGATCTATGGCTTTGCGTCGCAGACGTTACAGGAAACTGTAGACAGCCTCGAGATTGTCAGGCAACTGTTCGCCGCCGGCTGCCTGAATTCCGCCTATTGGCACCGCTTTGGTGTCACGGCCCACAGCCCAATCGGCAAGAATCCCGGCGCGTATGGAATCAAAGTATGGAACGTTGGTGAACGTGGCTTGCCGCAGGCTGCGTCGCCGGCTCCGGTGTTTGCCGTGAATACCCTCGAACATGAGGATTCCGTGGACTGCCCGCACGCAATGGTTGGACCCGGACTCAAAAGGGCCGTACACCATTACATGCTAGGCAAGGAACTGGAACGGGCGGCCGATTCCTGGTTCGACATTGCGGTGCCAAAAACTTCTGTCGCCGCAAATATGATCGAGATCTGCCTGGCGGAAGGCCACCGCGATCCGTCAGCATTCCCGGAAGCGGTCGCTCGGTAAAACCAGTGAAAACTGCAGAATCGGTTACCCTGACTCGAGTCACTTGATAAGAATTCGAGCAAAGAAATAATTGAATAGTTCTGTTTCGCCTGTATCACCAGTTAGCCTGCAAACAGGAGCGCGGGGTTGAGCGGAAGGTTCTGCCGGTCAACGAGGATTCACGCAGACCGCCCCCAGTGCCACTCTATCCTCGCCAGACGGCGCTGATTCTGGTACCACTGATTCATCAGCTTGCGCATGATGCGCCGCTCCAGAGAGGCGTCCGATACTTCAGACTCGATTTCGACTATCTCAATTAGTCGGACTTCTTTCGTCGCCATGCGTAGCAGTAAAACCTGACCTTCTGCTTGTTCCAAGACATCGGCGGTGGGGTCAATCTCATGGCGCATCAGTTCAGCGAATTCGATACGGAGCGGATACTTGTACGAAATCGACTTCGCGAGCTTGCCCACTATGAATGCGATGTTCCTGTCGTTGCCGTTTTCCTGGAGTAGACGCTCCACCTCAGTTACGCACTCGTCAGGAACTGCGGTTTGCATGACGCGAACACCGAAATAGTCTTGCGCACGATTCCGCCACTCATTTTGGAATTGTGCGTCGACAAGAATTCGCTCAACCTTGCGTCTGACCATCACCTCCTCCAGCAAGCTGCGGAGACGAACTTCGGTAAGTCCCTTCCCATTTATCCATTGCGCTTTCGCCTCGGGGGTGTGCAGCTTGCGGTCGTCGTAAAATCGTGCGAGCAGGCCTTTGAGTTCATCGGCATGCAAATGGATTTCCGCGTTTGCGACCTCGTTTTGCAGTAATGCCATGTCGATTAGCTGCGTGGCGACGTCCTCCTTCTCCCAAATGAAATCGAGGATATGAACGGCGTTCTCAACTGTGACCTTATAGCCATTGACCGTCACCAGGTCGTTGGCTTCGGCGTTTGTGGCCCCACGCAGCTGCCAAGGAAGCACATTCTGCCTAGCGCACGACAAGGAATACACGCACGCCCCGTGCGTCATCAGAAGGCAATAGGCGATGTCTTCGCCAATATTTTCGATCTCCGAAACGATTTCCAGGTTGGTATGAGGTAGGGCCACCCGAAGGTGGCGTAACTCCTCACGCACCTTTTGCCAATCCAATTGCTCGATATTAATGCGCTCAACAAAACTCAATATCCGGCTTTGGTCTTCAGCTGTTAAAGGGGGCGTTGTTGCTGTTACGTTCCGCATCTTCGAATCCCTGTTTATGCGTGTTCGACGAGCAGACGAACAATTCTTTTGGTGATGGGCAGTCCAGTGAGACTCTCTATCCACTTGTATTGCCCATTTGGATTGATCTCAAGAAAAACATACTTACCTTCGGGCGTCAGTATCAGATCGATTGCGCCATAGGCCAGACCCATCTCTTGCGCCAATGACAAACACAACTGTGCAATCTCAGGGGGAAGCGCATGGATATCATGTGGCGTGCTGGTACGATCATAGCGTCGCCAGTCGACACGAGTCCTTTGTGTAACCTGGGAATGAATTCCTGCGGCGAACACGTCATTGCCGACAACTGTAACCCTGACTTCGAGAGCTTTCTCCACATAGACCTGCGCTATCAGGGGGCAAGACTGCACATCTTGAAAGTGCACAAGGTCGCGAGGACGGATCAGTCGCGCGTAGGCCGTACACATCGGCCCTAACCAGGTTTCAGCCTGAACCGAAGCTGTCTTGGTGATGACTCGGCCATGGTGCAGGCGATAAAACTCAAGGAACTCACCAGGGTCATTTGTGATCAAGGTGACCGGGAGATTAAAACCAAGCTTTGCAGCCAACGTCAGTTGCGGGATTTTCGCATATGCGCTTTTCAGCACGGTTCGGCTTGCGGGGACTTGAAAACAGCCGAGATCGTTGAAGAAACCCTCAAGAACTTCTTCTGAACTGGTCTCGACATAACGCGTGATAGTTGGATCGACGAGGGGCAGTTGAGCCCTTACTTTGGCTGGCCTGCGCCAGAGCACCGATGTGACGTTATTGAGATTTATCTCCACCCCGTCCAGCCAGTACAAGCGCGAAACCCGCCCGTCCGAAGACAGGGAGTAAGCAACCCGGTCTCTTTGTGGAAAGAACTGGAAATCCAATAGTTGAGATGGATGGCCGCATTGGCGCAATTCTTCATTGATTGCCTGTGCGACGAGGTCGTCAGACCCTGATATTACGAGGATCAATGCTGGAAATGCATGTGCAGCCTATCGGTAAAAGGTGCAACGCATCCGACTAGTTGCTCGATAACCGCGACTTGGAGCAAAAAACAACCCCGTTGAATTGCCGTTCCAACCGACAATCAACGGGGTTATCCGCATTAGCTACTTCTCACCTGGTCAGTCGCCGCCGTGGCTAGTCCTGGTTATGTAGTCAACCGTACCATAGCCACCGGTACTCGCCCGCCCGCCCGAAACTTTATCAAGGTCGGCGTTGGAAATCTGACCGTCGGCAGGAGGAGTCTTTTTGTTGTCCTCCGGTCTTTTTTTGGAAACATCAGCCGGTTTTTTCGAACTATCAGTCTTGGTCGAGCCTGCCATAATTGATACTCCTTTAAAGAAACCAGGCCAGTTTGCAGGAAATTCCGCTATGGCCCGAAATTGGCGGAACCGGAATCAGTTTATAGAACGATTTCGTAACATCCGACTGGTTGCTCAAGAGCCTATTACCGCAGTGCAAATACGGAAGACTCCGTCGAATAGTCCTGCCAACTTGCAATCAACGGGGTCATCCGCATTATTTACGTCTCATCTAGTTAGTCGCCGCCATGGCTTGTCCTGGTTCTGTAGTCGACCGTCCCATAGCCGCTACTGGCAAC
>JANLWJ010000460.1:0-8988 GCA_031364455.1 Actinomycetes bacterium
AGTAGCCAGCTCGCCAACCACAACCAGAAAAGAGGCGCCCCTTCCCACTCCCGGCGCACCGATTTCCCCGCCCCCCTGTAAGCGCCGGGCTGGTGCACCCCGCACCACCAGCAGTGGCACTTCCCTCGCCACTGCATCAAAGGTCCCGTCCTCGCCGAGGACGGGACCTTTGATGCAGTGGGCAAGGAGCTCAGGACCCCAGCCCGCCCGGCATACCCGATGCCGCCAGCTAGACGCCGCCGTTCCACTCACGCATGCGCTTGGGGTAGCCCATCAGGTTGACGTCGTAGCAGGGGATCCCCTGCTTGTGAGCCCATGCGAAGGCCGTTGCCGCGTCCGGCACCGGGCGCCGCGTCCACTCGCCGTCGGCCGCCACGAGCACCACGCTTGTCGCACTGACTGCCGTCTGTGGCTCTACGTACGCCTCAACGCCACGGCGGGTGGCGAGGAACTCCTCGAGGTACTTCCGGTCTGCCGACTTGCTGGCCTTGCCGGACGCTCCGGAATCGCCAGATCCACGACGTCGCAGCCACTTCATGACTCGTACCTCCAGCAGTCAGGCCAACGGACGTCCCCCGTGGATGCAGGCCTCCACGTTAGCGCCGCGAAGGCATCGACGGGCGCAGGACGCGGTTGCCGCCGTCCCTATGAAGGGTGACAAGATGACAGGAGTCGTACTTCGTCCAGAGGAGTTGCCCGTGTCCGAGCACGCCGGGAGCACCGTTCACGACATCGTGATCCTCGGCGGTGGCAGTGGTGGCTATGCCTGCGCCCTGCGCACCGCCCAACTGGGCCTGGACGTCGTACTGGTCGAGAAGGGCAAGCTTGGGGGTACCTGCCTGCACCAGGGCTGCATCCCCACCAAGGCACTGCTGCACTCCGCCGAGGTTGCTGACGCCGCACGCGAAGGTGAGCAGTTCGGAGTGAAGTCGACGTTCGACGGCATCGATATGGCAGCCGTCAACGCCTACAAGGACGGTGTCGTCACCCGTCTCTACAAAGGACTCACCGGGCTGGTCAAGACCCGCGGCGTGACCTTCGTCGAGGGGTCCGGTCGTCTCATCCGCCCCGACACCGTCGCCGTCGGAGACAGCACCTACACCGGCCGCCATGTTGTCCTGGCGACCGGGTCGGTACCGAAGTCGTTGCCGGGTCTATCGATCGACGGCTCACGCGTGATCACCAGTGACCACGCCCTCACCATCGACTACGTGCCTCGGTCGGTCGTCGTTCTCGGTGGCGGCGTCATCGGGGTCGAGTTCGCGAGTGTCTGGCGGTCGTTCGGAGCCGACGTCACGATCGTCGAGGCGCTCCCCCACCTGCTGCCTCTCGAGGACGAAGATCTCTCCAAGCAGATCGAGCGCCAGTTCCGCAAGCGCGGGATCGCCTCCGAGCTCGGAGCGCGGTTCAGCAAGGTGGAGGAGTCGGCGACCGGGGTCGTCGTCCACCTTGAGAACGGCAAGGCGATCGAGGCCGACTTGCTTCTGGTCGCCGTAGGCCGCGGGCCGGTCTCATCAGGCCTCGGCTACGAGGATGTCGGCGTCGCAATGGAGCGCGGGTACGTCACCGTCGACGAGTACTGCCGCACCTCGGTGGCCAACGTTTACGCCGTCGGCGACCTCATTCCCACGCTGCAGCTGGCCCATGTCGGCTTCGGCGAGGGCATCTTGGTCGCTGAGCACATCGCCGGTCTCGACCCGCGCCCCATCGACTACGACGGCGTCCCGCGTGTCACGTACAGCGAACCCGAGGTCGCCTCGGTAGGCCTCACCGAGGCAGCAGCCAGGGAGAAGTACGGCGACGCCGTCACGACGGTCAAGTACGACCTCGCGGGAAACGGCAAGAGTCAGATCCTCAAGACCGCCGGCCTGGTCAAGCTGGTGGCCGTCAAGGACGGTCCCGTTGTCGGCGTCCACATCATCGGCAGACGGGTGGGCGAGCTGCTCGCCGAAGGACAGCTCATCTACAACTGGGAGGCCTACGCCGACGACGTGGCCACTCTGATCCACGCCCACCCGACCCAGAGCGAGGCGATGGGCGAGGCTCATCTGGCCCTCGCCGGTAAACCCCTGCACGCCCACTCCTGACCACCCCCAGTACTGCCGAAGGGAACGTCATGTCGGTCTCCGTGAAGATGCCGCTACTCGGCGAGAGCGTCACCGAGGGCACTGTCACGCGGTGGCTGAAGAAGGAGGGCGACGAGGTCTCCGCCGACGAGCCGTTGCTGGAGGTCTCCACCGACAAGGTCGACGCCGAGATCCCTGCGCCGGCCACCGGCGTCCTGCTGCGGATCCTCGCCCAGGAGGACGAGACAGTGGCGGTCGGCGCCGAGCTGGCCGTGATCGGCGGGGTGAACGAGGCCCCCCTGCGCTCGACCTCTGACTCTGACCCGGAGCCTGCCCCAGACCCGGTGCCTGCCCCAGACCCGGTGCCCGTCGCCACCGTTCCAGCTCCGACCCCCGTTGCTGTCGCACCTGAGGCGCCTGTCACACCCGAGGCGCCGGCCGCAACAGCCGCCGCAGCACCTACAGGTGCTGTCACGCTGATCGTGCTGCCCGCCCTTGGCGAGAGCGTCACGGAGGGAACGGTCACCAGGTGGCTGAAGCAGGTCGGCGACTCCGTCGCCGCCGACGAGCCACTTGTCGAGGTCTCCACCGACAAGGTCGATACCGAGATCCCCTCCCCGGTCGCCGGTGTGCTGCTGGCGATCACCGCCGGCGAGGACCAGACAGTCGACGTCGGCGCCGAGCTCGGGCGGATCGGGGCCGCCACTGGCGGCACATCACCTGCTCCCGCCGCACAACCGGCTTCACCCGCCGCGGCTGCACCACCCGCCCCTTCTGTTGCGACGGCGTCACCGGACTCACCTGCGCCACCCGCACCTGCCACTTCGGCCGCACCAGCCCCCACCTCCATGCCGGCTCCCACCTCCACGTCCGCAGCCGACGTCGGCTACGTAACGCCGCTGGTCCGCAAGCTCGCAGCCGAGTACGCCGTTGACCTGTCATCGGTGGCCGGCACCGGCGTTGGCGGACGTATCCGCAAGCAGGACGTCCTCGACGCGGCCAAGCTCGTCGCCCAGCGGTCGGCGCAGCAGCCGACTGCGCCCACGTCCGCGTCCAGCAGCCCCGCCATCGACCCGTCCCCCCTCCGGGGCCGCACCGAGAAGATGACTCGCCTGCGGAAGGTGATCGCCGAACGACTCGTCGACTCCCTGCAGAACTCTGCGCAGCTGACCACTGTCATCGAGGTCGACGTTACGCGCATCGCACTGCTCCGCGATCGCGCCAAGCGTGACTTCGCCGAGCGTGAAGGCGTCAAGCTCAGCTTCCTGCCGTTCTTCGCCAAGGCATCGGTCGAGGCGCTCAAGGTGCATCCCTCCCTCAATGCCAGCATCGACAGCGAAGCGGGAACGGTCACCTATCACGATGTCGAGAACCTCGGAGTCGCCGTCGACACCGAGCGCGGTCTGCTGGTCCCGGTGATCCACACAGCTGGCGACCTCAACATCGCCGGGCTGGCCAAGCGGATCGCCGACATCGCCGCCCGCACCAGGTCGAGCACCATCTCTCCGGACGAGCTCTCGGCCGGCACCTTCACCCTCACCAACACCGGCAGTCGCGGTGCACTCTTCGACACCCCGATCATCAACCAGCCGCAGGTGGCCATCCTTGGCACCGGAGCGGTCGTCAAGCGCCCCGTCGTGATCACCGACGACACCGGCGCCGACTCCATCGCGATCCGCTCGATGGTCTTCCTCGCTCTCACCTACGACCACCGACTCGTCGACGGCGCCGACGCCGCGCGCTTCTTGATCACGCTCAAGGAGCGACTCGAAGAGGGGGCCTTCGAACCCGACCTCGGCATCTGCCCCTCCCCACCCCCCCCGTGTGAGTTCGCCGGGGGTATGGCCCCGGCGAACTCACACGTTGCGGGGGCTGTGGGCGCTCGACGCGCGCGCCGTTGCGATTGAGGGCAGGATGATCTTGTGAAGGTCGCCATCACCGGAGCCAGTGGGCTCATTGGAACAGCGGTCCGTCAGTCCCTCGAGGGCGATGGCCACGAGGTGCTGCGTCTGGTGCGCCGACCGCCGGTAGACGCTGCCGAGGCCGAGTGGGATCCCCAGGGCGGGTCGGTGGACGCTGACGCGCTCGCCGGCACCGATGCTGTAGTCCACCTGGCTGGCGCCGGCGTCGGAGACCGCCGCTGGACGGCGTCCTACAAGCGGGAGATTCGCGACAGTCGGGTGCTCGGTACCCGGACCCTGGCGCGCGCGCTCATCGGACTTGAACCGAAGCCAACCGTGCTCGTCTCCGGATCTGCCATCGGTTACTACGGCGACACCGGTGACGAGCCGGTTGACGAGTCCTCCCCCGCTGGCGAGGAATTCCTCGCACAGGTGGTTGCCGCGTGGGAGGCGTCAGCTGCACCGGCAGCAGAGGCAGGCATCCGAGTGGTGCACCCTCGGACCGGCCTGGTGGTCGCCGGCAGCGGCGGTGCTTGGGGTCGGCTTTGGCCGCTGTTCCGCTTCGGAGTTGGCGGACGACTCGGCGGCGGCAGCCAGTACTGGAGCTTTGTCTCACTGCGCGACGAGGTGCGGGCCATCCGGGCGATGATCGACGACAAGTCGATGAGTGGCGCCTACAACGTCACCGCCCCGAACCCCGCCACGAACGCCGAGATCACCAGGGCAATGTCAGAGCTACTACACCGCCCCGCGTTCGCTCACGTTCCGAGCTTCGTGCTCAAGACCGTCCTGGGTGAGATGTCGCAGGAGGTGCTGGGCAGCGCGCGCGTGCTTCCCACCCGCCTGCTCGAGGCCGGCTTCACGTTCGACGACCCGACGATCGCTGACGCCCTGCGTACCGCGCGCCCCGAGCTGGTCAAGGGCTGATCCACCCGCCGGGCTACCGGCTCGCTGCTCGAACGCATCGTTTGATGTTGTTGCACTGGCTGTCGCCATGGCAACGGTCAGTGCAACAACATCGTGAGCATCAGATGTGGTGCGGGGGTGGCGGGTACCGGTCGAAGAACTTGCGAAGGACCCCCGCGACATGTTGGGACTGGCGTCGAAGAGCGAACCCGGCAAATCGGAGCAAGGTCTTGCCGTCCTCGACGACCACGTCGTTGTTGCGCTCCATGTCCTCCCACCAGGCGAGCGCCTCCATGTGCTGCTGACCGTCGATTTCCGCGATCAACTGGTAGTCGTCGAACTCGGCGTCCAGGTATCGCCATCTGCCGGAAGCGTCTTTGCGCCGCACCTGTCGCGACGGCAACGGAAGGTGAAACCTTCGGCACATGCGCAAGAAGGCCACCTCGTACTCGCTCAGCGAGCCGCCCGCCACGTCTTTGATGGTCTCGATGATGAGTCGGCGACGCGGCACCTTCACGAGGCACTGCACCACAGCGTCCAACGATCGGGGTGAAACGAGTCCCTGCTGTACGGAGGCAGCGATGATTGCCTGGGCCTTGAGCTCGGTACCTGCCCACGAGGCGGCGTCGACCACCGAACGAGGTAGCCGTGTCCGCCGCGGGAGACGAACAGGATGGATGTCTCCGTCTCCCAGGTGGAGCGATGAACGGACCACGACCCCCTCACGCGGTCGAACCCGCACCCCGCGAGGGATTAGCAGAGAGATGGTGGGAGCAGCGATGCCGCGGAACCCATCCAGCGAAGCAGCACTCAGCCCCGCGAGCGCCGCCCCTGGGGCCTGGGTGAGCAACTCGCACCAGAGTCGGTCATCTCGCGTGAGCGGTCCCGAGTGGCGAACGACTACTCCCCTGGCCGGTCGCTGCCACCTGCCTCGTTCAATCATCCAACGCGTGTGACCCTCACCGAAGATGGCGCAGGCATCGCGAGTCGTGAGGACCATCGCCGCGCTATCGGTTGCCATTCCGGAACAGTCATCTGCCGCGCACCCCCTGGGATGTGAACTGTCCCGCAATGTGGACGGCCCGGGCGTTCGGAGACTGGGGACAGCGCCAGAAGCCAAGCGATGTTGTTGCACTGACTGTCGCTATGGCACCGGTTAGTGCAGCAACATCGGTTCGGCGCCCGCTCGCAGGCCCTGGAACGGCAACGGCTCCGGGGGCGCCCACCGCATGAGCCACATCAGGAGTGACACGCCCTCGCGGCTGGCCTCGTCGACGGCGCCAGCGGCAGTCACGCCCTCCCACGAGAGCGCACCTGCGCGAGGGGACGCCCCCATGAACCGCCCCAGCCGGATCAGCGCCACCCAGTCGTCGTGCGGGGTCCACGCCGGGGGCGGCGCGACGTCGGCAAGACGCGGGCGCCCCCTGGCGTCCACGCTGACGTGCGCAGGGTGGATCGGGCCATAGGCGTTGCCGGCCTGGTGCAGTGGGAGCAGCTCAAGGCCGAGGCCAACGAGCAGCGTGACCAGCTGCCCATCGCTGAGTCGTCCTGCGGAATCCATGTACACACCATGACGCGCAGAGCCACCTGATCGCAGCGGGTTGCTGGTTGTCCACACCCGGCGGTTTGAACGCCACTGCGCGAACGCCTGCCACCCCCTACGCTCACGGGCGTGCCACCGACCGGAGCCCAAGATGCCGACGTCATCGTGGTCGGTGCCGGGCTGGCTGGCCTCGTTGCTGCGCGTACGCTCACCGAGGCCGGACGCCAGGTCCTGCTGCTCGAAGCGTCCGACGATGTGGGCGGCCGGGTGCGTACCGACGAGGTCGACGGCTACCTCCTCGACCGCGGCTTCCAGCTCTACAACCCGGCCTATCCCGAGGGGCGGCGACAGCTCGACCACGACAACCTTCGGCTTCGCCCGTTCACCCGAGGGGTCGTGCTGCGCCATGGCAGCCGCCACATCAAGCTCGCCGATCCCCGCGAAGTTCCGCAATGGTCGATGAACGCGCTCCGCGCTCCGCTCGGTTCCTTGCGGCAACGAGCAGCCCTGGCCCGCTACCTCCGCCGCTGCGCGACCACGCGCGCCTCCGTACTCACCCACCAGGTCGACGGCCCCGCTGACGCCGCCCTGACCTCCGCTGGCGTCGGACGCGAGGCTGTCGATGAGTTCTTCAGGCCGTTCCTCGCTGGAGTCTTCCTCGAGCCCGACCTCGCAACATCTCGACGGTTTCTCGATGTCGTGCTACGCGCCTTCGTCCGGGGGACGCCATCGGTGCCCGCCAATGGGATGCAGCAGATCCCGCGTCAACTGGCCGGTCACCTGCCTGACGGCATCCTCCAGCTACAGCGCCCGGTGCGCGAGGTGCAGCCGGGCCGTGTGACGACCGACGACGGCGACGTCAGAGCGAGTGCGGTCGTCGTCGCGACCGACCCACGAACCGCTGCCAGACTGCTGCCACAGCTCGCAGCGCCTTCGATGAACGGCGTCACCACCTGGTACCACTCCACCGATGACCTCGGGCTTGCCGGTGGACGTCCGGTGCTGCACGTCGACAGCGATCCCACACGTCCGGTCGTCAACACCGTGGTCGTGAGCCACGCGGCGCCCTCCTACGCTCCGTCCGGACGCGCGCTCATCGCGTCGTCGGTGCTGGGGGTGGGCGGCCGAGCCGATGAGGAACCAGCTGTGCTCGGCCACCTCGCCGACCTCTACGGCACAAGTACCACCGCGTGGGAGACGGTCGGCGTCTCGCGGATCCCCGATGCGCTGCCGGCCATGACTCCCCCGCACGACTTCCGTCAGGCGATCTCGCTAGGTGACGGGCTCTTCGTTGCTGGCGACCACCGTGACAGCTCGTCGATCCAAGGTGCGATGGTGTCCGGACGTCGCACGGCGCACGCCGTGCTCAACTACCGAGGGATCCCCACATGACGACCCGCCGCATCATCGCCACCTCAGGCGGCTTCGTCGCCGGCGACCGCTACACGGCGCCACAGCCGGGCGATTCCATCCGCCGCATGCTCGCACTCACCGGGAACGACCGTCCGCGCCTGACCTTCGTCATGACGGCCAGCGGCGACGACCGCAGCTACCTCACCAGGTCCTACGCCGCCTTCCGCGGGTGGAGCGTCGACCTGCAGCACCTCGAGCTCTTCCCGATGCCGAACGCCGACATCGCCGAACTACTCGGGACCAGCGACGCGGTCTGGGTGGGTGGTGGCTCGGTCGCCAACCTCCTTGCCTGCTGGCAGCTGCACGGCGTTGACGCTGCCATGCGTGATGCGTGGGAGCGCGGCGTCGTGTTGGGCGGCGTCAGCGCAGGATCGATCTGCTGGCACACCGGAGGGACCACCGACTCGTTCGGCCCCGAGCTACGGGCCGTCACCAACGGACTTGGCCTGCTGCCGTACTCCAACGGGGTGCACTACGACTCAGAGGAGCAGCGGCGTCCACTGGTGCAGTCGCTGGTCGCCGACGGCACGCTCGGCACCACCTACTGCACCGACGACTACGCCGGCATCCTGTACGAAGGCACCGAGCCGGTTGAGGTGATCACCGACCGCCCGGCCACAGCTGAAGGTGGCCCGATGGCCTACCGCGTCGAGCGACAGGGCGACGCCGGCGGTGGCGACGGTGGTGGCATCAGCGGCATCACCGAGACCCCGCTCCCACCGGGCCCCCTCTAGCCATGAACAACGCATTCACCCGCGCTCGCGCAACAAGCTCCGTGGTCATCCCGTGGACGAGGTGCTCTCCAGCTCGCGAATGTATGGGACGCCGGCTGCCTTCTGGTCCTCGATGCTCGCCTCCGGTTGACGCATCAGCCGCGAGGGCCACCAGATCTTGCCGCCGATCTCATACGAGAGCGCTGGCACCAGAAGCGAGCGCACGATGAGCGTGTCGATGAGAACGCCGATCGCGACAGCGAAACCGATCTGCTGCAAGACAACCAATGGCAGGACGCCGAGCACGAGGAAGGTCGCAGCCAACACCACACCTGCGCTGGTGATAACGCCACCGGTCACGGCCAAACCTCGCAGTAGGCCCGGTCTGGTTCCCAACCGCAACGACTCTTCGCGGACGCGGGTCATCAGGAAGATGTTGTAGTCGA
>JANLWJ010000476.1:0-2111 GCA_031364455.1 Actinomycetes bacterium
GTAGTTCTCCCAGCAGATCAAGCCGCCCAGCCGACCGAATGCCGTGTCGATCACCCGAAGGCCCGAGGCGTCACCTTGCCCCCAGACCATCCGCTCGGGATTAGTCGGGATCAGCTTGCGGTGCCGGTTCAGGATCGATCCATCCGTACCGATCGTCACCAGGGTGTTGTAAAGCGTCGCCCGGCTGAACGTTCCCTCCCGCTCGTGAATGCCACATACAACAACCACGCCGTGCTCGGCCGCGGCTGAGCGAAGAGGCTGCAAGTCATCAGTCGTCAGGTCGACACTTTCCTCCAGCAACTTCGTGTGGATGTCCTCGGTCAATTGATAGTCGTCGCCAGGTCGCAGCGACCAGATCCAGGCGGGGTACCCCGGGATGAACGTCTCCGGAAACACGACCAAGCTCGCACCGGCAGCTGCGACCTCCACAACGGCATCGACCGCCACGGCCATCGTGGCGGTCCGATCGAGCAGGATTGGCGGGCGCTGGACTATCGCTACCTTCGTCGAACCGTCAACCATGGCAGGGCCTTCCGTCGACGTTCATGCGGTGGGGGCCTACCATACTGTCGGCGTTCAGGGCCTGCCCTGAGCAACCTGAAAGGCTGCCGGCAGAGCGTAGCTGCAGCCTCACTCAGTCGTCGATGTGCTCGACACCGAGTGCCAGCTCTGGTCCCCAGATGGCCGCATCGAGGGTGGCGCTCAGATAGACAAAGTTCGCCTTCTTCCTCTTCCCAGAGCTTGATGTGTAACCGGGCTGCTTTGGTGTGTTCGGTCCTCCCTGGGACCACACCATGATCTCGTCGTGGGCGCACCTAGTCGGGGAGACACCGTTGTGGGCGACGACGTGTGAATCGGGTACCAAGCCTTGGTGATGCCTGGAGTCACGATCGGGCATGGTGCTGTCGTCGCGTCAGCCAGCGTGTTGACCGGCGACGTGCCGCCGCAAGCAATCGTCGGTGGTAACCCGGCCCGGCTCATCAGGATGCGTTACGACGAAGAAGACATAGACCGCCTTCAGGCAGCCGCATGGTGGGACTGGCCGGCCGCGCGCGGTTCAGCCGCTGCTCGCCAGGAACTCCTGGAACGCGGCCAGCCATTGGTTCTCTATCGCGGGCGTGACTTCGTAGAACGCTAGTCCGTCCTTGAAGTCGGCCGGCAGCACGACGGCGTTGGTGAGGTTCTCGGGGATGAACCCCTCGTCGATCAGAAACTGCGGGCTGAGTTTCGTCAGCGGCGGCTGGTAGCCGTTCCACGAGAGGTTCTGTAGCGAGATGTCATTGTCGAGCAGAGCATTGATCATCATGTGCGCCAGAACCGGTTTCTCTGACGACTTCGGGATGCACATGCAGTCGTTCGTGGTCACGCGGTCGGCCGAAGACTCTGGCACCCAATAACCCAATATCTCCGCCGTTTCCCCCTCGGGGAGGTAGTACTGGCCAGCCATCATGTCCCCTGACCAGCACTGACCGACGCTGAATACTCCTTCAGGAATCTTCGCGTAGCCCGAGACGCCGGTCTTCACGTTGACCAGGCCGATCAACTCGATCAACTTGTCCTTAGCCGCATTGATGTACTCGGTGTTCCCGGTGTTGATATCAGTGGTGATCCCCCACGCAAGCATGGCCATCGCGAGCGACTCGCGAGCGTCGTCTAGCACGCTCACCTTGCCCGCGTAGTCGGGGTTCCACAGCATCTGGTAACCGGCACTTGGGTCGACGCCGCGGTCGGCGCGATAGCCGATACCGGTGGTATAGACGGTGTACGGCGCGGTGTACTGGGCCTTTTGGTCGTACCAAGGGTCCTGGTACTCGGGCCAGGTGTTGGTGATGTTGGGGATGTAGGACTTATTGAAGGGTTGAATCAGGTCGCTGAAGACCATCCGACTCAGGACGCTGGGGTCGGGGAAGACCATGTCGAAGTTGGCGCCTGGTGCGCTGATCTTGGAGAGCATCTCGTCGTAGTTGCTGAACGGCGTGACTTGTACCTCGACACCGTGCTTCTCACCGAAGTCCTTCATCACGCTGGGAGCCATGTACTGGTTGTAGTTCAAGATCTTCAGCTCACCCCCGGTTTCAGGGGGCAGGCCGTCTGCAATCGGTGGGTTGGAG